>JALGTT010000179.1 GCA_029821235.1 Candidatus Hebobacteria bacterium
CTGGACATCCACGATGTGAACGGGGACATGACGACGGGCCGCGACAAAGGTAAGGGCAACGGCGGCATCCTGGTGGATGTGGTGGGCTCCACCACCCCCACCAACTACAACGATGTGCTGATCGAGGGCTGTTTCGTCCACGATCTCGAGCGGACCGCCATCAAGTTCTTCTCCGACTGGGGAAGTACCTGCACCAATCCCACGGTGCTGTTGAACACAAACGTAGTGGTACGCAATTGCGTGGTTGACAACTACCGCGGCGACGGCATCTGTGCCCACTTCGCAGACGGCGCCGTGGTGGAGTACAACGTCTCCAGCAATGGATGTTACGAATCGGAACTGGCGAATGCGGCCATCTGGACCTGGGACAACAAGAACACCACGCTCCAGTACAACGAAGTCTACGGCACCGTACAGACCAGGGATGGGATGGCCTTCGACATTGATGGGTGCTGCGATAACGTCGTAGTCCAGTACAACTACAGCCACGACAACGCGGGCGGTGCGTTGATGATAATCACCCTCCCCGATTGCGCGGCCAAGAATTACGATTACGTGCGCCTGCCGTTCTGCACCAACAACACGTTCCGCTACAACATCAGCCAGCGGGATGCCACCCGGGTGCTGCGGTTCGTGAGCAAGATCAAGGACAACTACATCTATAACAACACCATTTACGTAGGCTCGGGCGACCCGGACATCGTTGACTCCGGGCAGTGCGGCGACATCGGTCCTCGCAAGCAGTCGCCGGAGAACACCTACTTCTACAACAACATCATCTACAACACCGAATCCAGCAGAGCCGCATACCATTTCACCGGCAGCAACTACGTGTGGGACTACAATGTGTTCTACGGCTATCACCCGAATTCTGAGCCCGATGACCCCCACAAACTGACCTCGGATCCGATGCTGGTCAATCCGGGGAGCGGCGGGACCGGTTGGGATACCGTGGACGGCTACAAGTTGCAGGCTGGGTCGCCATGCATTGATTCCGGCCTGACTATCGCGGATTCCGGAGGAAAGGACTACTGGGGCAATGTGGTGCCCACTGGCTCGGGCACAGACCGCGGCGCGCACGAGTACGTGTCCGGCCCGCAGCCGCCGGTGGCAGACTTCTCCGGCAATCCCACGAGCGGTAACGCGCCGCTAGCAGTGGACTTCACGGACCTCAGCACCGGAAATCCCACCTCCTGGTCGTGGGACTTCGGAGACACCGGGACCTCCACCGCCCAGAACCCCAGCCACACCTACCAGGATGCGGGCAGCTATACGGTGAGCCTCACGGCCGCCAACGACGCGGGGTCCGACTCCGAGACCAAGCCGGATTACGTCACTGTCACTGTCGGACAGCCCCCGGTGGCCGACTTCGTCGGGAGCCCCACCAGCGGCAATGCGCCGCTAACGGTGGACTTCACCGACCAATCCACCAACAACCCGACTTCGTGGTCATGGGACTTCGGGGACACCGGGACCTCCACGGCGCAGAACCCCAGCCATACCTACCAGGACGCGGGCGACTACACAGTGAGCCTGACGGCGACCAATGAGTATGGCTCCGACACTGAGACGAAGCCTGACTACATCACCGTGACCGCGGGGCAGCCGCCGGTGGCCGACTTCGTCGGGAGCCCCACCAGCGGCAATGCGCCGCTGACGGTGGACTTCACCGACCAATCCACCAACAACCCGACCTCGTGGTCATGGGACTTCGGGGACAGCGGCGCCTCCACGGCGCAGAACCCCAGCCACATTTACCAGAACGCGGGCAGCTACACGGTGAGCCTAACCGCCACCAACGAGTACGGGTCCGACTCGGAAACCAAGCCGGACTATATCTCGGTGACTTCAGGAGGCGGCGGCGACTACTCATGCGATTCGCTGACCATTGAGCTGGGAACCCTGCTGAGCGGCGATCACACCGACACCCATGTCTCGGATGATGTGCGGATGTCTGTAGAGGCGGTCAAGTCTTCCGGCAAGTACAGCGTCAACATCGCTTACACGTTCGAGACGGGTCTTTCGTCGCTCTCCGGTTTGAGCGTCACCGACGAGGTTCAGTGCTCCAACGTGGGTTCCACCGGATACCAGTACCGGTACGTGGACGTATGGGACTATACGAGCAGCGCTTGGGTTCAAGTCGAGCGCATCAGGATCTACACGGCCGGTCAGGACGTGACGAACACGACCAATGTCTCGTCTCCCGCCAACTACCTGTCGGCGACCGGGCAGGTGAAGGTGCGAATGAGATACGGAGCCGTGAACAAGAGCGTCTGGACGCTAGGCGTGGACCTGATGAAGATCAACGCTCAGCCGTAGGAACCGACAAACGGAGGAGGGGGAAGAGGGGCTGGCGGGGCCTTCGGCACCGAAGGTCCCCCCCTCTCCTCTGTGCTCTACGCAAGAGGCTCTGGCTGAGCCACCCGTAACATAGTCTTTGGAATTCGTCCTGAAGAACAGTTAGCCAATGAGAAGAACATGTTTGGCGATCCTGGCGTTCGCGCTTTGCGCCTTCGGGGCAGTAGGACTCGGCAGTCCGGAGACTGGCAACAACGCCGAGCCGGGTCCGAATTGCGCGACAGGGGAGACGTCGCGAGGAGAGACGAAGCTGCCATCCGAGAGCGCCCACGCCCGGCTGCCGACGGAAACGCTCACCCGCTGGGTGGCGAAGGTGGACGGAGATCCGATCTCGGTGGCGTTGTTTGAGAGGCGACTGGCGGCAAATCGCTCGGCGGCCTATCTGCGTTTCACGGGCACCAAACCGATGGCGCTGGACGAGACCTTCTGGACGACCGAGCGCGATGGACAGACTCCAGCCGCCTGGCTCAAGCAGCGCACCCTGAAGGACTGTGTGCGGATCAAGGTGGAACTGGGGCTTGGCAAGCGCTATGGCCTCATACCCGACACCAGCTATGCCGCCTTTCTCAAGGCGTTGGATCGGGAGAACGAGCGCCGCCGCGTCGCGCTGGCACGCGGGGAGCCAATCTACGGGCCCGAGCAGTATAGGGAGCGCGAGTTCTTCGTATACGTAATGAGCAATCTTCGCCTGGCGGTGGCCAACAAGCTGGCAGAGGAAGTCCCGCCACCCTCGGAGGAAGAGCTGCGGGAGTTCTATGAAACCGTAAAGGGGGAGCACTTTCGCCTGGACGACGAGGTGAAGATCCAGGGGATCAAAGTGACGCCAAAGGGAACCGAGTCAGCAGCCCAGGCAGCGGCGCGCACACGGCTGGAGGAGGCGCGGAAACGACTGGAGTCAGGGGATGACATTCACGCGGTGGCCGCCGAGTACGACGACGAGGGAAAGGTGCGGGAATGGGTCTTTGGCCCCGCGGCGGCCCCGATACGCACGAGGTGGCGGGCTGAACTGAGAGATACTGCGCTCGCCATGCACGAGGGGGAACTGCGGCAGCTGACTGGGATGGAGAACGCGCTATATCTGATGAAGTGTGTGGAGCGGAGGCCGTCGGGCTACCGGCCTTTCGAGCAGACGAAGGACGCGGTGGCCCTGCTCCACCTTCAGCGAAAGTATGAGGACATGGTGGATAAGCGGGTGAAATCGGCCCGCGTGGAGATCAACCAGGTTGAGTGGGACAGGATCGAGGTGAAGTAGGGGCGGCAACCGGGTCGCCCCAAGGGGAAAGGAGGTGATAGTCGGG
>JALGTT010000180.1 GCA_029821235.1 Candidatus Hebobacteria bacterium
GAAGAGGCAGTGCTCCTGGTACACGAATCCCACCCGCCGCCGCTCAGGCGGGAGATCGGTGACATCGCGGTCCTCCAGAAGCGTCCGCCCCGAGTCGGGGCGATAGATTCCGGCCATGGTCTCCAGCAGCAGCGTCTTGCCGGAGCCTGTGGGGCCCACGATCACGAAATACTCGCCCGTCTCCACCCGCAGCGAGATCTCCCTCAGGGAGAAGGATCCCCAGGACCGGGAGACAGCATCCAGCTGGATCATGCCGCCGCCCTCCTTCGGGACCGGCTCAGGAAGCGGGGCGGATTGTCCCTCATCCACCGCAGCACCACGAACACCCAGAGGCAGACCAGCACCAGCAGGATGGCGAGGGGTCTGGTCTCCTCCAGCCCGTACTGGGTGAAGGTGTCGTAGGCGAGCACCGAGACCGTGAAGGGGTGATAGGCGACGATCATCAGGCTGCCGGTCTCCGAGATCGCCCGCGCCCAGGTGAGGATGGCCCCCGCGAAGATGGCCCGCGAGGCGAGCGGCAGCGAGATGCGGAAGAAGGTGCTGGAGGGAGGCGCGCCCAGGGTTCTGCTCACATGCTCCAGCCGGGGCCCCATCTGCTCGAAGGAGTTCAGCGCGCTGCGGATGAGGAAGGGACTGCTCACGAACAACTGACAGGCGACGATGCCCCAGAGCGTGCCGGAGATGGTCATCCCGAACCGCTGGAGCAGGAACTGCCCGACGGGAGCCTTCGGCCCCAGCAGCACCAGCAGCGCGATCCCCACCACCGACTGGGGAATGAGAATGGGGATGTCTATCATGCTGTCCAAGGCCTGCTTTCCCGGGAACTCGGTGCGGGCCATCACATAGGCGAGCGGCACCCCCAGCACCAGCACCAGCAGGGTGGTGATGGAGGAGGTCACCAGGGTGGTGATCAGGGCGCGCCCGAACTCACCCTCCTTGAGGGTGACCAGCAGGGTCTGCGGCGAGGTCTGCATCACCATGTAGAGGATGGGGAGCGCCACCAGTACCAGCAGCACCGCGCCCACCAACAGCAAGGCCAGCAGGAAGTTCTCGTGCCATCTGCGCTGCACCGCCATCACCACCGCATAGACCATGCTCAACAGCAGGGCCGCCTGGGCCCAATAGGGGGTGATCACGATGATGGAGAACACGAACACGCCCAGGTAGCCGAGCAGGTAGGGCCGGTGGCCCAGCCCCGCGTACAGAAAGGCGAACATGGCGAACAACAGGGGCGCCTTGCTCACCCAGACCACCAGCGCGGCGAGCAGGAGATAGCCGGCCGCGTACCTGGCCGCGAACCGCGGGGAGCGCTCCTCCACCAGCATCGCCCCCCGCACCAGCGCGAACAGGTTGGCGCACCACAGCACCACACCCTGGCCCCAGTCGCCGCTGCGGGCGGCGACGGCCGCGTGAAGGACAGTCAGCAATACTACGCCGGCCGGCAGCAGCCACCGGCGGCCTCGCGCCCGCGCCATCAGAACGCCGCCTCCTTCACGAGAGGCCGCAGGGCGGGCGGCACGGCCTCGAGGTCAGGGGTGAGCCCGGGGCTGATGGGGGTGAAGAACCCCTTCTCCAGCGATTTCTGTCCGGTCTCGCTGAGCAGGAGTTTCACGAACTCCTCCGCCAGGTCGGGATGAGGCGCGTCGGAGGGGATGGTGATCCCGTAGACGATGGGCCGGCCCATCTCGGTGATGAGTTCGCCCTTCTTCTTGCCGATGATCTTCGTCTTCGCCCGGCGGTAGAGGTCCTCGTACTGCTCGTTGCTCAGGTCAATCTGCTCCGGCAGGATCACATAGGGCAGATTGTGCTGCTTGGCGACGTTCTCGTACACGAAGGCGTAGTCCAGCCCCATGGACTCCAGCGGCCCGATCAGTTCCTCCACATCGGAGGTGGTGCGGGTGGAGTCCTGCGGGCACCGATCCAGCAGGGCCTGGTAGATGCTCTTGCCGCCGATTTTGTCCTGGTAGTGCAGGTCGGCCAGCTGCCACATCTGGAGCGTGCGATAGCCCACCGGCCCGGTGTTCGGGTTGACGCGGCCGAACATCACGTGCGGCTTGAGGAGGATGCGGTACCAGTTGTCCCCGTTGATCTGGTCGCCGTAGCGGCTCTTGTCGGTATAGGCGATCACCAGCCGGTTGCGGGCAAACAGAATCTGCCACTTCGCGTGGTCCGGGATCATCAGGTCCCGCAGGATGGTGTAGTCCGCGGAGGCGATGATGTCCCCCTCCCGATTGAGTTCCGTCACCTTGCGCACCGCGGTCTGGCTGCCGCTCGACTCCCGGAGCACGTCCACCCCCGGGTGTTGCGCCTCGAACTCCTTCTCCAGGTCGGCGAAGGCGCGGGAGAGGCTGGCCGCGTGGAACACATAGAACTTCACCGGCTCCCCGCCCGTCTCGCCCGCGCCGCCCCTGGCGGCCGGGGCGGATGACTGGCCGCACCCGCTCAGCAGTGTCGGGATGGCGATGAAGAGAATGACTGTCAGCAAAGCGCCGGCTGTCCGTGCGTACCTCATGCTTTCCGCTGCTGCCTCCTTCCTTCGTCTCATCCCCGGGGACATGCGATCCCCTCGCAGCGCGCCGTCGCTCACGATGATAGAGGAGGGTTGTAAAGTGTTAGTAACAGTTAGGTGAAACTTCCGCGCGAGCCCGGTGAAAAATCCGTGAAAGAGGCGTGTCGCGAGAAACACCTGGCCGCGCGCGGCGGCCGCGCTTGACGGTGTCGGGTCCGCCCACTAGAATCCACGCGCGCAGTGCCATCCTTTTGCCGGCGGCGGGAGATGACCGAAGACAGGCCCGCAAACACCGAGCCCCAGCCCGGCTCCGAGAACTATCAACAACTCCTTGCGCGCGAGTCCCAACTCACCTGGGAGCGCGCGCAGGCCGACGGGGAGTCGCCTTCCCATCTGATCGACCGCACCGCCTGGGCGCGCGCCCGCCGGGAGGGGGCGCTCTGGTGGCAGCCCGCCATCGACCCCGACCTCACCTGGGGGAGGGAACTGCGATTCGTGCTGGAGCACGCGCGCGGGCGGGTGCTGGAACTGGGGTGCGGGGGAGGGTGGCTGTCTCTGGAACTGGCGCGGCGGGGGCACGAAGTCACCGGCCTCGACGCCTGCAAGCCCCTGATCGATGCCGCCCGCGCCTACGCGCGGCAGCAGGGATTCGATCCCTCTCGGCTGGATTTTCGCGTCGCCGACCTGAATCAGGTCTCGCTCCCGGCCGAGGAATACGACACCGTGATCGCCTGGCACTCACTCCACCACCTGCTCGCCGTGCCGCGCCTGATGGCGGAGGTGCGAAAGACGCTGCGTCCGGGGGGATGTCTGCTGGTGTGCGACACCGTGCTGGACCACGAGGAGCGGAGCCTCCAGCGGGCCGCGCTCTCCGTGCCGCGCAGGGCGGCGAAACTGGCATTGCTCGTGCTCGCCCGCCTGGGTCGGCTCACCGCGCGGGGAAGGCCGGCGGAGTCGGTTTCCGAGCCCCCTGCCTGTGCCGTGGACTCCCCCTTCGAGGGGGTGGGCGCGGGGGATATCGAGCGCGCGCTGGAGGCGGAGTTCGCGCCCATGGAGTGCTGGAAGAGCGGCACCTGGTTCTGGGAGGGGCTGCCCCAGTACGCCTATGCCACCATGTCCGCCGCCCGCTGGCAGCAGGTCCGCGAGCGAAGCGACAGGCATGCCCCGCCGGCCGTTCTGCTTGCCCGCCATAGCCAAAGGCGACGGCGGGTAGGGCTGGCACTCCCGTGCCAGCCAAGGCGGGCCTGGGATCCCACTTCGCCAAGGCTTCGTAGGACGAGGCTGCCCGCCCTACGGTTCCGCAGGTCGGGGGACCTACGCTACGAAGCGCGCGCAGGGGTCGGTGTGCTTGCGGGAGAAGTTGTGGGCGGGAGGGTGTTCGCCATGTTCCGCCGGTGGGCTGAGAATCGGATGTATCGGAATACGATGCTCCTCGCGGTGCAGG
>JALGTT010000181.1 GCA_029821235.1 Candidatus Hebobacteria bacterium
ACCGGTGTTGCTCGTGTCCACCGACGACGCGACACTCGCATCCCACTCGATCGCCGCCGGTAGATCCTGTGACGTTACTGACCACCCGTCCGCCGCTAAGGCCGCCCCAGACAGCGCGCAGGCGCAGACTATAACCATTGCCGCAATAAGGAAACGCCTCATCCTCTCTTCACCTCCTTTCCGAATGGGGATACACGACTAAGTGAATGGCTGTGAAAGATGAAACCCACCGGGGTCGCCAATCCCAGTGTCTGCGTGAATCTCCCGCCCTTCTCCGACTACCACCTCCCTCCTGATTCCCGCCAGAGCGGAGTGTGAGATACGACTACCACCCTGTCGCAGAGCATGGCGAGGCATGCTCATGCTCTGTGAATCTGTTTAATTCTCCTTTCGCGCCGCCGATTCCTCCCGGCCGAGAATCACTTTTTTCATTAGTTTTTCTTCAAACTTTCGTTTGCCGATGGGATCGAAACACCGCCCCCTTCCCGGCCCGCCTCCTCCTTTCAGGGGCCCCGCTGACGACAGCGCCGACGCCCTCTCCCCCGGGGGAGCAACATGCAGGACGCGATAAGTGGTATAATGGCGCGGGGAGGCCGGAGGTGTAAGTCCGGCCCCTGAGGACGCATGTCACTACTCACGGCTATCTTCGATTCCACACGCCGGGACTTGGCGCGAGCGCGGGCGCTGGTGGCCCGCATCAACGCGCTTGGCCCCGACATGAAGAAACTCAGCGATGAGCAAATGCGGGCCAAGACCGACGAATTCCGCGATCGGCTGGCCCGGGGGGAGACCCTGGACGACCTGCTGCCGGAGGCCTACGCACTGGTGCGAGAGGCCACCTGGAGGGTGCTGGGCAACCGACAGATCCGCTTCCGCATCTACCGGGAAGACAGCCCCCTGCCGGAGGAGCGGCTGGAGGCGCTGGAGCGGGCGGAGGCGCTCGCCGAGGAACTGCGCGCCCAGGGAGTGCGCTTCGAGCAAGAGCGCTTCATGTCCCACTACGACGTCCAGATGATCGGGGCCATCGTCCTGCACTGGGGCCGGGTGGCGGAGATGAGGACCGGCGAGGGCAAGACCCAGGTGGCGGTGCCGGCCCTCTACCTCAACGCCCTGGAGGGCAAAGGCGCGCATCTCCTAACCCACAACGACTACCTGGCAATGCGGGACCGGGACTGGATGGCGCCCATCTTCGAGATGCTGGGGCTCACCGTGGGGGCCATCCAGCACGACATGGACCCCGACCAGCGCAAGGCGGCCTATGCCTGCGACGTCACCTATGCCACCAACTCCGAGGTGGGGTTCGACTACCTGCGGGACAACACCGTGGAGCGGGCCGAATGGCTGGTGCTGCGCGACCTCCACTACGCCATCGTGGACGAGGCCGACAGCCTTCTGATTGACGAAGCCCGCACCCCCCTCATCCTCGCCGGCGTCGGCACCAAGCCCACCGAACTCTACCGCAAGGTGGACCGCGCCATCTCCCGGCTCACCCCCGACACCGACTACATCGTGGACGAGAAGTCCAAGACCGCCGCCCTCACCGAGGACGGGGTCCACAAGGTGGAGCAACTGCTGGGCGTCACCAACATCACCGACCAGGATCACATCGAACTCTGGCAGCACGTGATGGCCGCCCTGCGCGCCCATGCCTGCTACCAGCGGGATGTGGACTACGTGGTGCGGGACGGCAAGGTCATCATCGTGGACGAGTTCACCGGCCGCCTGATGCACGGCCGCCGCTACAGCGAAGGCCTCCACCAGGCGATCGAGGCCAAAGAGAAGGTGCAGATCGAGCGGGAGAACGTCACCACCGCCACCATCACCCACCAGAACTTCTTCCGCCTCTACAAGAAACTATCCGGCATGACGGGAACCGCCAAGACCGAGGAGGCGGAGTTCATCAAGGTCTACGGGCTCCCCGTGGTGGTGATTCCCACCCACCGGCCGATGATCCGCCAGGACCACCCCGACGTCATCTACAAGACCCAGGAGGCGAAGTTCCACGGCATCGTCGCCGAGATCCTCCAGATGCAGGGAAAGGGCCGGCCCACCCTGGTGGGCACCCGCTCCATCCAGGTCTCCGAGCAACTGAGCGAGCGGCTCAAGAGCGAACGGCTGCAACTCCTCGCGCAACTGCTCCTGCTGGAGGACAGCCTGCTGCGGGCGGACCGGCTGAATGAGGCGCAGAAGCGCGAACTGGTGCGCGCCCTGCGCGGCCGGCTGGCCGAGGTACAGCGCGAGGTGCGCCACCTGGAGGCCGCGGTCGCCAAGTTCGACTATGGGGGGATGCGCATCGTCCAGCCCGAGGAGCAGCGCCGGGTCGAGCAGCGGCTCGCCCGCGCCAGCCGCCTCGCCGAGGAGATAGACGCCCTCATCCAACGCCTGGAGACGGACGAGAACCCCAACAACCACGAATTGAGGCGCATCACCGAGATCCTCTGTTACCAGCCCCTGGAGGAGGTGCCCCTGGGGCGGCCCGCGGCCCTGCTGAGGGCCTGCGGGATCGACCCGGACATGACCAGGCCGGAGAACGTCCGCCGCCTGGCCGACCTGCTCGGGCTGGAGAGGAAGGACGACGAGCGCCTGGCGCGGGTCCTGGAGCGGGGCATTCCCCACCGCGTCCTCAACGCCAAGTACCACGAGATGGAGGCCCACATCATCGCCCAGGCCGGCCGGCCCGGGGCGCTCACCATCGCCACCAACATGGCGGGCCGCGGAGTGGACATCCTCCTGGGCGGCAACCCGGAGGAGATGGCCAACGAGATGCTGCGGGAGGAGGGGGTGGACCCCGAGCAGGCTACCGAGGAGCAGTATCAGGCCGCGCTGGAGAAGGCGAAAGAGATCTGCGCCCGCAACCGGGAAGAGGTAGTCGCCGCCGGAGGCCTCCACATCCTCGGCACCGAGCGCCACGAGAGCCGCCGCATCGACAACCAGTTGCGCGGCCGCGCCGGACGCCAGGGCGACCCCGGCTCCTCCCGCTTCTACGTGTCCTTCGAGGACGAACTGATGCGGCTCTTCGGCCCGGAGCGCCTCGACTTCTTCCTCAACAAGTGGCCGGAGGGAGAGCCCATCGAGGCCAAGTTGACCTCCAGGGCGATCGAGAACGCGCAGAAGAAAGTGGAGGCTCACAACTTCGAGATCCGCAAACACCGCCTCCAATACGACGACATCCTCAACCACCAGCGGGCCCTCATCTACGAGCAGCGCCGCCGCGTGCTGATGGGCGAGGACCTGAGCGAGACCATTCTCTCCCACCTGCGGGATTACGTGGAGGCCCGGGTCAAGGAGTTCGCCAGCCCGGAGGTTCACCGCAGCGACTGGAACCTCGACCTGGTGGTCCAACTCCTCTCCGAGGCGATCCCGCTGGAGGTGACGGCCGAGGACCTGGCCCAGTTCGACCGCCACGAGGACCTGGTCGCCTTCCTCCAAGAGCGGGCCATCGAGGCCTACCGGGCGCGGGAGGAGATGGTGGGGGCCGAGCAGATGCGGGACATCGAGCGCCAGATCACCCTCTGGGTGGTCAGCCGATGCTGGGTGGACCACCTGGCGGCGATGGAGGACCTGGAGGAGGGAATCGGCCTCCGCGGCTACGCCGGCGTGGACCCGCTGGTCATCTACCGCAAAGAGGCCTACGAGTACTGG
>JALGTT010000182.1 GCA_029821235.1 Candidatus Hebobacteria bacterium
GTCGAAGTGTCGCGGGGGTGTGGACGGGGGTGCAAGTTCTGCGTCACGCCCAGTTGCTATCGGCCGGTTCGCTGGCGTTCGGCAGGGGTGGTGTTGGACTCGGCGCGGGCGGGCCTTGTCCACCGGGATGCCATCGGCCTGGTGGGCGCGGCGGTGTCCGACCACCCGGAGATAGATGAGATTGCCCGCGGGGTGGTGGAGATGGGGGCGCGGCTGTCGGTGTCCTCCCTCCGCGCGGACTCGGCGACGCAGATACTGCTCGAGGCCCTGGGCAAGAGCGGGGCAAGGACCATCACCATCGCTCCGGAGGCGGGGAGCGAGCGGCTGCGTAAGCGAATAGGGAAGGCGATTCCGGAGGAGCAGATCATTGACGTACTCGCGCGGGCGAAGGCGGCCGGCATCCGGGAGGCAAGGCTGTACTTCATGGTGGGATTGCCTGGGGAGACAGAGGAGGATGTGCAGGAGATACCCGCGTTGGTGCGGCGGTGCCTGGAAAAGTCTCGTCTGGCGCGCGTGACCGCGGCCCTGGGCGCGTTCGTTCCCAAGCCGGGGACGCCCTTCGCGGAGGAGCAGATGCTTCCTCCGCGGGAACTGTCCCGGCGGTTGCGGTCGGTCCGGGATGAACTGCGGCGAGAGAAACGCGTGCGAGTTGCGCTGGAGAGCGCGAACTGGGCGCGCGTGGAGTGGACGCTCAGTCAGGGGGACCGTCGTCTGGGGGCGGCCGTGGTGGCGGCGGAGCAAGGCGGGGGAAACCTGGCGGCCTGGCGAAAAGCCCTGCGGGAGGTCGGGGAGACGTGAGCGAAGAAGGTAGGGAAGACGAAGCGTTGTGAGTTAGAGGTAATTCGCCCTCCGCGGCCGGGGCGAGCCGAAAGCCGCCTTCGGTGGATGGAGGCGCAGGCAGAGGGCGGGTTTCACAGGCACAGGTCGGCCGGCGAAGACAGAAAAAAAGGCTTTTCCCGAGAGTGCGGAAAGGGAAGGGATGCTACCGCCCTTGGTGAAGTCACAACGGCAGTTTCGGCGAATTGACGGCAGTTCGAAAGGCGTGATAGGATGATGCGCCCGCGGGTTCACACGGCAGGCGGCGCGCGCCGTCGCTTGTGTGCAAGTATGTGGGGACGGCAGGAGGCAGACTGACATGCGAGCAGGATTCACGTGCGGGTCTGGCGGGAGAAGGTTCACCGTCGCCGCGCTTGGGCGGAGCATGTGCACGCGGTTGGGGCGCGCGCTGATAACCCTCGGCTGTGGAGCCCTGATCGCCGCGATGGCGGCGGCGCCGTGTGTGGGTGCGCTCGGCAAGAAAGCGCCCACTAAGGAACAGGAGAAATGGTGGGGGAAACTCTCCGGGGAGGTGAAGCAGGCCGAACTGGAGAGACACGTCAACCGGCTCAGCAGTTTCCAGCCCAGGCTGGCCGGCTATCCGGCGGCTAACCAGGCGGCGAGTTATATCGTCAGCGAACTCAAGCGCCTGGGGTTCCAGGATATTCGCAAGGCCAACCCCGACCCCGATCTGCCCGATCTGCCCTACCGCGAGGCATACTGGGTGACCGTGCCCGTGGTGGATGGAAAATCCACCATCGAGGTCGTCTCCGGTGACGGGGCCGGGGGCGAGGTCTACGAGATCTATCCGCTCTGGCCTAACCTGGTTCGAACCTCCCAACTGCCCGAGGAGGGGCAGGAGTACCAACTGATATATGGCGCCGACGGCAAACTCGCCGCCTTCAATGGTAAGGACATCAAGGACACCGCGGTGTTGATGGACTTCAACTGCGGGTCGGATTGGTTGAACGCCCCTCGCCTGGGGGCGCGCGCGGTGATCTTCGTGGAGCCGGATTCGACCAGCCGGGGCGAAGCCGAGGCGAAGTTCCTCCGCATCCCCATCAACATCCCGCGCTTCTGGATTCCCCGCAGTTCCGCCTATGAATTGATGGCCAGGCTCAAGGCCCAGCCTGACGTCAAAGTGCGGATCAAGTGCCGAATGGATTGGAAGCGACTGCCCGCCTACAACGTGGTGGCGGAGCTTCCGGGCACCGATCCGGACCTGAAAGAGCAGAACATCTACCTCGCCGCCTACTATGACTCCATGTCCATCGTGCCTCAGCTTTCGCCGGGCGCGGAGAGCACCGCCGGCGCGGCCGCCCTGCTCGAGCTCTGCCGGATACTGAGCCAGCCGGAGAACCGGCCCAAACGGACGGTGCGGGTGATCTTCAACGGCGCGCACTTCCTGGGGTTGTCGGGAATGCGGAATTGGGTCGCCAATCACCTGGACGATCTGATCGAAGGCAAACCGGTGAAGAAGGATGCCAAGTTCCTGGGCCTCATCCCGTATCGGAAAACGGTCCGCGAAAAACTGAACATCAACCTCTTCCTCGCCTTCGACCTGTCCACCCAGAGCAAGCGGGTCGGCGTGTTCTATAAAGGAATGTACTACGATCAGCGGGAGGATATGGACATCTCCCGCAAGTTCTCGGACTTCGCCCGCACGCTCCGGGAGAACGCGGCGCTGATGGCCGACTGGGGCACCACGGCGGGTTTCGCGGACGCGGGGGCCCAGTTCGCCGACGGCGTGAACCCGATCTACGGCAAGCCCTGGCGGACGTTCATCTTCGGCAAGATCGCCCTGGATAACGAACCCATCACCCTGGGCGGTGGACGCGGCGCGGCCTTCGTGACCACGGACGACGCTCGCCACCGGGTGGATACGCCCTTCGACACCGTTGACGGCGTCAACTTCCAGAATCTCCTCTCTCAGACACAGTTTTTGGCGGCATCTCTGTGGGACATCCTCAACGACCCCAAGATGCCGGTGGACAAGAACCCCAGTTTCGCCCGCATGAACCCCTCGGGCGGATTCGCGGATGTCTCCGTGAGGGCGGTGGCCTTCAACCCCAGGCGCAGCATCGTCGCCGACGAGGTGGTGCCGGGGACGATGGTGGTCGCCAGGATGTCCGACTCCACTCTGATGGGGACGCGTGGTGACCAGGTGGAGATCGTGGACGAGGAGGGACGCGTCCACTTCTGGGGATATCCGACCATCAATGCCTACGGGTGGCGCAAGCCGAGTTACATCGAGGCCTACTGCACCGACCGCGCCACCGGCGATATCAACTATGCCCCCGACTGGGGACCGATGAGCAACCGCCACCACCCGGCCGACCCCACGCAGTTCTTCATCACCTCCGGGGAGAAGGATTTCACGCTCGTCATTTTCAAGTGCGTCCCCATTGCGCTCTTCGACCTGGTCGACCCGCAGAGCCTCACTACCCTTCGCTACATCAAGGTGTACGACGGCCTGATGGACGCGGAGCCCCGCGCCTACGGGCTCACCGTCCCCCACCCGGAGCCCTGGCGAGGGCATGTGGAGGACGTAGCCCTGGTGTTCGCCGAGAAGGGCATGCGCGTGAAGGTGATGATGGGTCTCGGTGCGGGGTCGGTGAGGATGTTGCTGCTGAACGCTGAGACCATCGACTCAGACAACGAGAGCGGCCTTGGCTATCTGGCGGACAAGCCGTTTGCGTTGGCCCACACTCCGCTCCGCGTGACGGAGGATATGTGGCAGTTGGACGAGTTGCGGATGAAGAAGCTGGCCAACTTCCGCATCGTCAACAACGTGCTGGTGGACCTCCACAAGCGCTCCGGA
>JALGTT010000183.1 GCA_029821235.1 Candidatus Hebobacteria bacterium
CCGGGCAACTCGATCCAACTCACCAGCGCGTGCACCTTGGCCGCGGCGAAGGCGGAGACGAGTTCGTCCTGGGGCAGGGGATCGAGGAACAGCACATTGTCGTCCGCGTAGCGGCGGCAGAGTTCCCGGTACTCCTCCGGATTGGCGCGGCCGACGATCACCAGCGGAATGCCCGTTCCCCGCATCGCCGCCACCAGGGAGAGTTGGTTCTTCTTCGCCTCCACCCGCGCCACGCACAGGACGAAGTCACGCAGTCCGTACTTCTCCACGAACGCATCCGGGCTCGCCTCGAAGAAGAGGGAGTGAATGCCGTGGTGGACCACGACGCACTTGTCCGGGTCGAGAGAGAAGGTTCGCGTCAGGTAGTCCGCGTCCGTCTGGGAATTGGGCAGGCAGATGGCGGCCCAGTCCAGGATGGCCTGCCGCTGAAGGTGCTGAAGGGCCCGCCGTCGTCTCTCCACGGGATGGGGGAGAGGGGCGCGCTTTGGGCGGGGCACGCCCTCCTCCGGGTCCGGCAGGTCCCAGTAGTCCGGGTCTCCCCACTCCAGGAACTCGGTCATATCGTTGTGGACGGGCGAGACCGCGATGGGTTTGCCCCGGGCCAGGGCGTTCAGGCAGTGGTGATAGGGGTCCTCCGGACGGTCGAGGTTGATGGTGTGGACGAGATCCCACTGGGAGAGGTCGGGAGATGGATCGCCGGTCAACTCTGCCTCCACTCCCGCCTCCCGCAGGTGGGGCAAGAGTTCTTCGAGTTGCACCACATCTCCGCCGGGCTTCTCCCGGAAGTCCGGCCGGGTCTGCATCAGCACCCGGAGACCCGCGGCGGGCCGCGACGGGGCCGGGGGTGGAGAAGTTCTCCGCCTCTGCGGCGCGCCGGACTCCAGTAACTCTCTCACCAGCGCCGCGGGAATCTCAGCCGCCTCCACCAACTGCGCGCGCACCTCCGCGAGGTGGGTGACGAGTTGCGCCCGCGAGGAGAGGACGGCCTCGCAGGAGTGCAATACCGCCTCCGGGTCGAGATCGTCCACCGGATGGGCGCGGTCGGCCAGGCCGGCCATCCGCGCCACCTCCGCCGACTTCTCGCTGTAGGTGAGGGCGACGAATGGCACTCCCGCGGCAAGGGAGAGCAACAGGAAGTGCATGCGCATGCCCACCGCCATGTCGAAGCGCGCCAGGGCGGCGGAGAGGTCTGACGGCGCGGCCGGCGGATGGGCGATCAATGCCCCGCACTCCCCGGCCGCGGCGAGCACCGAATCCGCCACCTCCAGGTCGTCGTCGTACATCCGCTGGAACGGCAGCAGCACCGCCGTTCCGCCCAGTTGGTCGCGGATGCCCCGCACCATCTGGGCGGCGTTGCGAATCAGGGCCTGCATCGCCTCCGCGTCTGCGTCCTCGCGCTCCCGCCCGAAGCGATACCAGGGGCGGATGTTCATGGCCACCCAGGGACGCGGGGCATCGGAGACGCCGGATTCCCGGAGCCACCGCTCCGCGCCCTCCGGAGGGCCGGGGGAGACCAGCACCGCGGGATCGGCCGCCACGTGGATGCGCGGCGCGGGGACGCCGCACGCGCGCAGCGCCTCCCGGGAATGCTCGTCCCGGACCGTAACCGCGGCGCACTGGTCGGCGATGAAGGCGGCGGTGCGGCGCGCGGCCTCGGTGAGCAGAGGGCCGACGCCGACTGCATAGCACATCACCGGCTTTCCCGCCACCCGCGCGGCGGCCGCGATGCGGGCCAATTCATAGAGCCACTGGCGGTCCGGCGGATCTCCCACGAAGCGCGCCAGCCCGGCGGCATAGCCGATGTCGTACAGCATTCCCCCGCCGCCGAGGATCACCAGGTCCGCATCCTCGATGGCGCGGGCGAGTTCGTCGCGGTCATCGTAGCCGAGGGGGACGGCGTCGGCCTCCGAGAGCAGCGCGGGCAGTTCCGGCCCCCCGACGACGCAGAGTTCGCGCCCCGCGTACCTGCGCTGTGCAGGCGGCGAGGCGGTGCCGCTCTCCGAGTCCCGGAGGCCGCTCAACATGCCCCAGAGGATGGCGTCGTCCCCCAGGTTGGTGAATCCCGCCGCGCCGCAGATGAGCAGATGCCTCATGATAGTGACCTCAGGCCCCGCTTCCCGTGGAGTCTCTCGTACACCTCCAGGTTCTGGGACACGTGAGAACAGGCGAAGAAGCATCCGCAGTCCGGCAGCGACTGCTTCGTGGCAGGGAGCGCCATTGCCTGCCGCCTGGCCTCCTGGTACCTATTGGACTTCCAGATGACCGAAAAATCCTCCTCGTGGAGGTTGCCCAGCGGCTCCGAACAGTGGCAGCAGAAGATGACATCTCCCCCGCCGGTAATGAGCGCGAATTCGTATCCGATATAGCAGGGCATCTTGTCGTAGACGCTGCGGGTGCCCGCCGCGGTGGCGGTCACCTCCAATTCTCTCAGGTTGGTGACCAGGCCCAGTTCTTTCGCCAACTTGCGCGCCTCCGCCAGGTCGCGCCGGATCTGCGGCCAGTCCTCCGGCGCCGGAGGCAGGTCCGGCTGTTCCTCGACCGGGCCCATCAGGATCACCATCAGCCAGGTGGCCCGCGCCCGATGGGCGGCCTCCACCATCTGCACCAGTTCCCCTTTGTTCAGGCGGGTGAGGACCGCGGAGAACTCCACGTCGATCCGGCGCTGGCCGGTGGCATCGGCGTAGTCGGCCATCGCACGCAGCCGCTCGATGATGATATCGAAGGCATCGGGAGGGGTGCCTGGGTGCATCTTCGGGTACGTCTCCGGTGTCCCGGCATTGATGCTGACGTGCATCCGTTCCACCCCCAGGTCCACCAGCCGCCGCGCCCGGCTGCCGGTGAGCAGCGCGGCATTGGTCGCGAGTTTCACCCGGAAGCCCATGCTGCGGGCGAGGGCAATCATGTCCATCGCCCGGGGGTTGGTCAGCGGCTCGCCGTTTCCGCAGATGTCCACCGCCTCCGTGCCCATGCGCTTCAGGTCGGCCAGCAGGCGCGCGAACATCTCGTATGACATGCGGGGCATCTGGGATTCCTTGTGGGTGAGGTCCACCACCGGGTTGTGGAAGGGGCACATGAGACAGCGGTAGTTGCAGGCCTCGCTGATCCCGATCTGCACCAGCCAGGGGCCGCGGGTTGGCATGCGGTGGTATCGCCTCCTCATCCAGGGCCTGGCGGGAATCTGCACCACGGGTCTGATGCTGGTGCGCCAGGTGCGGCCCCAGGCCCGCCTCAGCGCGGCCCGCATCGCGGGCCGCAGCGGGCGCCCCGGCGCCTCTTCGCCCGCCTCCCACTGGAGGCGGATGGGCGCGCCCGTCAGCCGCGCGATCACCACCGCTTTCCAGTACGTGGGCTTGAACACATAGTCCGCGCCCCCGCCCAGGATGACCGCCTCAGGATGGAGTGAGCGCAATTGTCGGATGAGGGCGAGCGGCGAATGCTCCTGCGAGCAGACCACTTCTGCCAGCGCAGAGAGATCGGTCTCGCCCTCCGGGGAGGCGATCACCGCGGTCAAGTGCGCCTCCGGCCAGCGCTCGCGCACCTGCTCCACCAGCCGCTGAAAGACCTGCCGCGGCGCGAGCCTGATGAGCACCACCCCCCGCGGCGCAATCGCGCTCTCCGCCCGCAGGGCGTGCATGCAGAGCGCGGACAAAGCGAGCCGAACCAGCCCCACCGGCCAGAGCAGGAGTCGGTCAACGGTAAGACCGAACAGCGCGGCCGGCCCCCTGCGGCTGCCGAGACGGTAGACGTAGTCCGCGGAGGGCATGAGCAACTTGTGGCGGGCGCCGGAGAACAGGGCGGCCAGCCGCGGCCGAAGCGGTCCGCCGGTCATGGGGATCACGGCCGCCTGCGCCCCGGCCGCGCGCGCG
>JALGTT010000184.1 GCA_029821235.1 Candidatus Hebobacteria bacterium
GCGGGAGCGGGTCCGGCCAGTCGCCGACCGTCCCGTCCGGGTCGCTGCGGGCGGAGACGGTGACATAGGCCACGGTGCGGATGTCCACCTGGGAGGCGGGAATGCGGGCCCCCGAGGCGGACACCAGGTCGCCCACGCTCAACCGGCAGTCCTTCATTCGGTCGGCGGGAGTGAGCACGAGCTGGACGGCCTCGTACTCGTTGGCCGCGGCGGAGATGCGGAGGGTGGAGCCGCGCGCGTCGGGGGGCGAGAGATCGCGCCTGACCTTTAGCTCCGGTCGCGCCCACCAGATGGTGAGCGCGGGGTCCGCGGAAAGCGTCTCTCCGCCTCCCAGGCAATAGAGCGCGGGGACGCTGAAGCGGCCCTCCAGGAGGGCGATCTGCTCGTCGGTGTCGGCGTCGGTGAGGGTGAGGCGGAGGAGCTGGCCGGCGCCAACGGCCACTTCGTAGCCGAGGCAGACCTGGGTGCGGGAGCCCCGGCCGAGGGGGAATTCCTCCTCTCGACGGTAGACCAGACGGTCGCCCTCCCTGATGAGCAAGGCGGCGCGCAACTTGCGGCGCGGGCCCTGGTTACCGATGACTGCCCTCACCTCATTGCGGCCGTCGGGAACGAGTTCGCCCACATCGGTCACCAGGACGGTGAAGTCGGGGTGCTGCTGGAGCAAGGTGAGGTAGTGGGTCTCTCCGATCACCGGGATAAGAAAGGGCCCCTGGGCCAGTTGGCTGGTGGCGAGGGCCGAGTAGCGATAGCCGGTGACCTCGACTCTGGTGGCGCGGAGGGATTTCAGGCGCACCCATACGTCGCGGGCGGGCAGCAGGCCGGCGGGGGCGCGCACCTGGTACGTGCCCGGGCGGCTGATCACGGCCGCCGACTTCCAGGAGCCCCACCTGCCGGTGTTGCAGAACTCCACGCTGAGCTTCCCCTGACAGCGGGCCACCGTGATCTCCACCACCGCGCCGTTCTGGAGCAGACAGCGGAGGGCGCGGGGATCCTCTAGGTGGAGTCCGAGGTCGCGCGCCGCCTGGGGAGAGATCCCGACATTGATGGTCAGGTCCCCCACGCCGAAGTAGGAGACCTCGTGGTGGTAGACCACTTCGTCCACACCGTCCAACACCCAGCGGTTCTGGGCGAAGGCCGCGGTGTAGGCGTGCAGGAAGCGCGCGTCAGAGGTGCCGATGCCGTCGAGATCGTGGACGGCGAAATAGCGCCGACCGGAGAGCAGCTCGCCGTCGCCGAGCCGAAACCGCCCCCGCCCGCGGGAGCGGTGAATGGCCAGCGCGGGCCGGAGAGCGACGTCGTCGAAGTAGACGTCTCCGTCCACGCGCCGTTCACCGAGCCGGAACCGCTGGCCCGTCCTCCGGTTCGACGCGCGGAAGTAGAAGTGGGTGAGCCGCCAGGCGGAGGTGGGCGCCACCGCCTTGGAGGACGAGCTTACCCCGCCGAAGATGTTCCCGCCAGGCCGCCGCAGGTCCGCGCGCGACCAGAAGGAGACCTCGTAGAGTCCGTTGGGCGCGACCCTCGCCCCCGCCTTGGGGTACCACCAACTGGTGTCCAGGCCGGTGCCCTTGATCACCGCGGAGCGTTCCCCGGAATGGGCCTCACCGGCCAGCGCGCGCTTGGCGACCCCGAAGCCGCCCCAGTACTGGGGGATGGCCCCCACGCCCTGCTCGAAGGAGGGATTGGGCAGCAGGTTGGCGTCCGCGGCCGATGCGGTGGAGGGAGAGCACAACAACGCTGACACCACAAGCGCGTAGCTGATGAGCCGCATAGAGGGCGTTTCTCCTTCTGAGGACAGGCCCGCCGACGATCCCCCGGCACCTGTTGGTTAGACGCGGTGACCGCGGGTTTGGTTCTGGCGCATGTGCATGTCTCTCTTCAGGGCAGGACCCATGGGGCCTCCGCGCAGAAGGAGAGGATAGCACAGGCACAAGAATCTTGCGTGTTTCTGGGAGGACCCGGTGAGCAGAGACGAGACCCAGGCGGCCGATGTGAAGACATACGGCCGAGACCTTTCCCCCGCCAAGCTGGAGGAACTGGCGGTCAACACCATCCGCACGCTGGCGATGGACGGGGTGCAGAAGGCGAAATCGGGCCACCCGGGGATGCCGATGGGGATGGCGGACGCGGCCTTCGTGGTGTGGACCCGCTTCCTGCGGCACAGCCCCTCGTGGCCGCAGTGGCCGGACCGGGATCGGTTTGTGCTGTCGGCCGGCCACGGCTCCATGCTGTTGTACTCCCTGCTCCACCTGTTCGGCTATCCGGTCAGCCTCGATGACCTCAAGTCGTTCCGGCAGTGGGGCAGCATCACCCCCGGCCACCCGGAGCACAGCCCGGAGCGCGGGATCGAGACCACCACCGGTCCGCTGGGCCAGGGGTTCGCCAACGGAGTGGGCATGGCGCTGGCGGAGCGGATGATGGCCGCCCAATACGAGGAAATCGTCGGCCACCACACTTATGGAATCGTGAGCGACGGGGATCTGATGGAGGGGATCTCCCATGAGGCGGCCTCCCTCGCCGGGCACCTGAAGTTGGGGCGGCTCATCTACCTCTACGACGACAACCGGATCACCATCGAGGGCGGCACCGACCTCGCCTTCAGCGAGGATGTCGGCAAGCGGTTCGAGGCCTACGGCTGGCAGGTGCTGCGGGCGGATGGCCACGACCGGGAGGCGGTAGCGCAGGCGATCGAGGAGGCTCGCGCGGAGGCGAGGCGTCCCAGCCTCATCATGTGCCGCACTCACATCGCCAAGGGGAGCCCGAACAAGCAGGACACCGCGGATTCCCACGGCGCGCCGCTCGGGGAGGAGGAGGTCGAGGCGACGAAAGAGGCGCTCGGCTGGCCAGTCGCGCCGCCCTTCTTCGTGCCGGAGGTGGTGAGGGAGTTGTTCGCGAAGAGGCGCGAGGAACTGGACCGGGAGGCAGAGGCCTGGAAGGAGAGATTCGCCGCTTGGCGGCAGGCCCACCCGGAGCTGGCCGCGCGCTGGGAGGCGCAGATGGAGAAGGCGCTCCCGGAGGGCCTGATGGAGAAGTTGCCCCGCTTCGAGCCGGGCAAGGCCATCGCCACCAGGAATGCCTCAGGCGAGGTTCTCCAGGTGCTCAGCGCGGAGGTGCCCGCGCTGGTGGGCGGCTCGGCGGACCTCGCTCCCTCCACGAAGACCCTGATCAAGGGCGCGGCCGATGTGGGGCCGGGGAGCTATGGGGGGAGGAACCTGCGGTTCGGGGTGAGGGAACACGCGATGGGGGCGATGATGAACGGGATGAGCCTGCACGGGGGCTTCATCCCCTATGGCGGGACGTTCCTGGTGTTCGCCGACTACATGCGGCCGGCGATCCGGCTGGCGGCGATGATGGGGCAGCAGGTGGTGTACGTGTTCACCCACGACAGCGTGTTCGTGGGGGAGGACGGGCCCACCCACCAGCCGGTGGAGCACGCGATGTCGCTGCGGGCGATCCCGGACCTGGTGGTGATCCGGCCGGCGGACGCGCCGGAGACCGCGGAGGCGTGGAGGGTGGCCCTGGAGAGGCGCACCGGACCGACCGCGCTGCTGCTGACCCGGCACGGCGTGCCGGTCCTGGACCGGGATGGGCTGGCCCCCGCGGAGATGGTGGCG
>JALGTT010000185.1 GCA_029821235.1 Candidatus Hebobacteria bacterium
AGATCAACTCCTCCCGGTCGAGTTCGGTCCCTTTCTCGATGTGCAGGCGGGCCGGGCGAAGCACCTCCGGGGGCATGCATCGCTGAAAGGCCGCCGGGCCGCTCGCCACCACGATCGCGGGCTCCCCGGAGAGAAGGGCGTCGAGGGCGATGAGCCGCTCCCCCACCAGCTCCGGGTCGGGGGACACGTCCTCGTAGAGAACCGCCTCCAGGGAGGGCAGGACCAGCACCGGACGGGATTCACTCCCCCCCTCGGCGTTGTCCCACAGGGCGCGTATGCCCTGGTGGAGGCGTTCCGCCGAGTCGCCCGTGGGGGTGACCGCCAACAGGGGCCCGCGCCACCTGCCCGCCAGCCCCGCGATCACCGCAGGTTTGGCGGGCTCGACGACGCCCTCCACGCGGACACGGGAGGCGCTCCCGGAGAGGAGCCCCTCCTCCATCTTTCTCAGGTCCGCCCAGTCGCCCAGGGCGGCAAGGATCCAGTTCATAGGCCGCTGGGAGTATAACATCGGCTTTCGCGCAGCGTCAACGCGCCCGCGGCTTCAGCATGGCCAAGGAGGGGTTTACACAGCCGCCGGGGTGTGATATAGTGCCAAGCGGACCGTAGTACTCCGGTTCCCAGACTATCTCTCTTGGGAAGGGGTCGTGAAGCAGTGCCGCTGGTCAAAGAAGTGAAACAGGCGGTAATCGCCGACAGCAGACTGGACGAGAAGGATACGGGGTCCCCCGAGGTACAGGTGGCCCTCCTTACCGCGCGCATCGAGCAACTTCAGAAGCACTTCCAGCAGCACAAGAAGGACCACCATTCCCGACGCGGCATGCTGCGCATGATCGGGCGTCGGCAGCGGCTGCTCAACTATCTCAGCCGCACCGACATCGAGCGATACCGGGCTTTGGTGCAGCGGCTGGGTCTGCGGGACAAGACGCGGACCGGAAGGTCCTGAAAAAGGCAATCGGGCTCGTTAGGGAGCCTGGGCAACAACAAATCAGATAGGACATCGTAGGGAAGTCCCCTCAGAAAGGCCACCCCCGCTGGAATTGCTCCCCCAGGAACTATCCTGAACCCATGTGTGCCGAAGACCAGGAGATGGTCGGCAGACATAGGTGCAGGCGTGTTCTTGAGGGGGACGAACCGACGGGCGCAACAGAGCGCTGTGGTGACCGCAGAGGGGGCCAAGCCTTGCCTTGTCCGGAACAGGTAGGAAGGCTTTGGCAATCGCAAAGTGTGAACTCGACGGCAGGGAGATCTCCGTCGAGACGGGTACCCTGGCAAAGCAGGCCGATGGTGCGGTCTGCGTCCGACTGGGGGACACCATCGTCCTGGTCACTGCCACCCAGGCAGCGCCCAGAGAGGGAATAGACTTCTTCCCCCTGCTGGTGGACTTCGAGGAGAAGATGTACGCGGCCGGGAAGATCCCCGGCGTCCGCTACATCCGCCGGGAGGGGCGCCCCAGTGAGAACGCCGTGCTCAGCGCGCGGCGTGTGGACCGGTGCATCCGCCCCTTGTTCCCCAAGGGATTCCGCAATGACGTGCAGGTGATCGCAACCGTCCTCTCGGCGGACGCCGACAACGCGCCCGACCTGCCCGCCATCGTGGGCGCTTCCGCGGCGCTGTCCGTTTCCTCCATTCCGTTCCTCGGACCGGTGGGCGCGGTGCGCGTCGCCAAACTGGAGGACCGCTTCGTGATCAACCCCACCTGGGGGGAGCGGGACGAGGCCGTGTTGGACCTGACGGTGGCGGTGTCTCCCTCCGGCGTGATCATGCTGGAGGGGATGGCCGATCAACTTCCCGAGAAGACAGTGGTGGAGGCGATCGAGTACGCGCTGCCCCACGCGCAGGCCTGCATAGAGATGCAGCGCAAACTGGTGGAGGAGGCCGGCAAAGAGAAGACCGAGTTCACCTCCGTCGAGCCGAGCGAAGAGGTGCGGTCGGCGGTGAGGAAATTCTCGGAGCAGATCCGAAGCGCGCTCCAGGACCCGGACAAGAAGGAGCGGGAGCGAGCCACCGAGGAGATGCTGACAGAACTCACCGCACAACTGGCGGAACAGTTCCCGGAGCGGACCAGTGAGATCAAGGCCGCCCTCGATGCACAAGTCTACGAGGAACTGCGGGACCTGATCCTGAACAAGGGCACCCGCCCGGACGGCCGCGGGCCGGAGGACATCCGGCCGGTGACTTGCGAGGTGGGGCTGCTCCCCCGAACCCACGGCTCGGCGCTGTTCTCGCGCGGGCAGACCCAGGTGATGTCCATCGTCACCCTGGGAGGAGTGGGCGACGAACAGTTGATTGACGACCTGGGAGTGGTGGAGTCCAAGCGGTTCATGCACCACTACAACTTCCCCCCCTACAGCGTGGGCGAGGTGCGCCCGCTGCGGGGAGCCAGCCGACGGGACATCGGCCACGGCTCCCTGGTGGAGCGCTCTCTGCTGCCGCTCCTGCCGGATGAGGAAGTCTTCCCCTACACCATCCGCGTGGTGTCAGAGGTGCTGGAGAGCAATGGCTCCTCCTCGATGGCGAGCGTATGCGGCAGCAGCCTGGCGTTGATGGACGCGGGAGTTCCCATCCGCGGTCCGGTCGCCGGAATCTCCATCGGCATGGTGAGCGACGAATCCCGCTACCAGATGCTCACCGACATCCAGGGAGTGGAGGACTTCAGCGGGGACATGGACTTCAAGGTGGCCGGCACCCCTGAGGGCATGACCGCCATTCAGATGGATGTGAAGGGGAAGGGCCTTACCCTCCAGCAGACCGAGGAGGCGCTGGCCCAGGCGCGGCGGGCGCGCGAGTTCCTGCTGGAGAAGATGAACGAGCGCCTCTCCGCCCCCAGGCCCGAACTGGCCCCGCACGCACCGCGCGTATATACGGTGGAGATAGACCCCGAGAAGATCGGCGACGTGATCGGGCCCGGCGGGAAGATGATCAAGAAGATCGAGGCCGATTTCGAAGTCAAGGTGGACATCGAGCAGGATGGACGGGTGTTCGTGGCCGCCGCGGACCAGGAGAGCGGCGAGAAGGCCGTCCAGTTGATCCGGGACATCACGCGGGAGGTCAAGGTCGGGGAGGTGTATACCGGCAAGGTGGTCCGCATCGTCCCCTTCGGCGCCTTCATCGAACTGCTGCCGGGAAAGGACGGACTGCTCCACATCTCCCAGATGGCCGACCATCGCGTGGACAAGGTCGAGGATGTGATGAACCTGGGCGACGAGGTCGAGGTCAAGATCATCGAGATCGACCCCCAGGGGAAGGTCCGGCTGGCCCGCAAGGACGCGGCCCCTGGCTCGGACAGACGTCCCCCCCGGCGCGGAGGAGGCGGCGGAAGGCCCCGCCGCGGGGGCGGACGCCGGTAGCGCTGCCCCGGAAACGATGACGAGTCCGCCCGAGCCGGCCCCCTGGCTCGGGCGTTCCCTTTGCGAGGAAAAGACAACCACCTGCGAGGAGGAGAATGAGCCAGCATCGGTGCGACACAGGGCCGTGGTGCCGGAGAACGGTGTTGGACAATGGCGTGCGCGTGCTCACGGAGAGAATCGAGCGGGTGGGCTCCGCCTCCGTCGGGGTGTGGGTGGTCGGGGGGGCGCGGGAGGAGCCGCCCGGAAGGGAACGGACCGCCTCACCGCGGAGGACATCGCGCGCGCCGCCGACCACCTCGGAGGGAATGTCAACGGATACACGGACCGCGAGACTCTGTACCTCCTCGCCCGCACCGTCGGGGAGCGGGCGGGGGATGCCCTGGAACTGCTGCTCGAGATGCTGCTGGAGTCCCGCTGTGCCGAGAGCGAAGTGGCGCGGGAGAAGGAAGTGGTGTGC
>JALGTT010000186.1 GCA_029821235.1 Candidatus Hebobacteria bacterium
CCTCTCCCCTCGGCCCTGTCCCGACGTCTGAAGGTTCAAGATGCACCGGAATTATGCCATGAACCGCCATCGGTGTCAAGATGCCGCGAAGCCTTTTTCAACGCCCCTCCTGCGCCCCTCCTGCAGGGCGGGCAGTCTCTGCCTGCCGCGGCCAAGGGAGAATGGGGGGGCACAGGTGCTTCGCCTGTGGCGCAGATTCGTAACGCGCACCACCCATTGGAGGGCGGGCACATCGCCGAACGACGTGAGGGGCATGCCCGCCGCTTCTCCTCGGTGGGGTGGGCGTGAGCATACCCGCGCCACAAGACGGCCCTCTGCGTACGGCAGGTATGGTTGTATTGCGGTGGGGCAGCAAGGCTCCTGTGTCGGCCGGCGGCAATGCCAGACACGAGCTGCCTGACCGCGGGAGCGAGAGCACCCGTTGGCTTGTTCTTTTGTATGTTACATACTATATTATCTGGTATAATCCGTGCGTGATAACAACAATCCGGCGATCAACAGTACGCGCGGTCGTTTGTTCCTCTGTACGTTCTCTACTATGCTGTATGGTACGATAGGTACGCGAGAACGAAGGCATCATGGAGCCAGACATGCGACGAAGCACAAACCGATTCCTCGCCAGGAATCCTGTCTTCCGGCTGGAGGAGTTTCGCGCAGCGCTCGGAGCGGGCAGGTCCGCCCAGACCGTGCGGAATCGCATGACACAATTCCTGGCCTCCGGGCGGCTGGTGCGGGTGTGCAGGGGCGTCTACGCGGTCACACCTCTCGGCGAGGATCCTGACTCATTCGCCCTCGACCCGTTGCTCGTTGCCTCGCGTCTCTCGCGAGACAGTGTGCTCGCCTACCACAGCGCCTTTGAGGCGCTTGGGTACGCGAACCAGGTCTTTTCGCGAACGACCTATCTGACCGCAGGCCACCGTCGCGAGCGGCACTTCAGAGGGCAGACCTTCGTCGCGCTTGCCCCGCCGAAGTGCCTGGGGGAACGGTGGCGCGATCTCGGAACGGAAACTGTCTCCAGGAGCGGGCTGGCAGTGATGACCACCTCCAGGGAGAGAACTCTGGTGGACTGTCTCCATCGGCCCGCGTACTGTGGCGGGCTGGAGGAACTGCTGGCTTGTGCCAGCGCTCTTCCATCGGTTGACTTCGATCTACTGGTGGAATACCTGCTCGCGCTGCGGAGCCCCACGGTTGTGGCGCGGACCGGATTCGTGCTCGAAAGGCACTCGCGGCAATGGCATCTTGAAAGGGGATGGGATGAACGGCTCACCCCGTACTTGCCCAGATCACCGGCTTATCTGTTGCGGCGGGAACCCGGAAATGTACTGGTGCGGCGCTGGCGGCTTCTGGTCCCCGCATCGCTTCTGCGGGAGGAATCCCCCCTGCGATGAGACCTGACAGAGAGACCATTGTGCGAATAGCGGCAGACCGCCGGTTCAACCAGCAGAGTGTGGAGAAAGTGCTCTGTATGCTGGGCCTCCTGCGCGAGATGCACCGACATCCGTATCTCGGGCCGCGCCTGGTGCTGAAAGGCGGTACCGCTCTCAACCTCTTCCATTGGGACTGCCCGCGTCTGTCAGTGGACATTGACCTCAACTACGTGGGCGCAGTCTCCGCAGAAGAGATGGACCAGGAGCGAGGGGAACTGTTACGGGCCATCGAGCGCGTCTGCCGATCGGAGGGGTATCGCGTGCAGTACGGTCGAGACGCGCATGCGAGCACAACGATGCATCTGAGATACCTATCGGCGCTTGGCGCCGAGGACCGGGTGCAACTCGACGTGAACTTCCTGATGCGCGTCTGCCTGTTCGAGCCGGAACTGCGCTCGGCCGCGATGGGGGCGGAGGCGCCGAAGGTGGAGTTCTCGGTCGCGGCGTTCGAAGAGATCATGGCCGGCAAACTCGTCGCCTTGCTGGACCGCAGGGCATCCCGGGACCTCTATGACACGTATCGCTTTGTGATCCAGAACGTCTCGCATGATGAGCGACGGCTCCGGCAGGCATTCATCGTGTATGCAACCGCCGGACTCCCACGGCCTCTGTGGGACTATGACGTTGACCGACTGGAGCGATTCACTGATGAGCAGATCGCGCGCGAACTCTGGCCGGTGCTGGCCGAAGGGGACCGGCCCAGTGTTGAGGGGATGCGGGCCGCGGTGGCTCCGTTGGTGTCGCAACTGCTCGACTTGCGCGATGAGGAGCGCCGCTTCGCGGAGGCCGTGCTGGAGGGCGAATCGAATCCCCGGCTCTTGTCCAAGGGAGATGAAATGCTGGAAACCCGCATCGCTTCACATCCCGCGCTGCTCTGGAAGTTGGCGAACGTGAGGCGCTGGCGGGAACGCAACCAGGCATAGAGACCCGACGGCCGGCGGGTCACACCATCCTGCTCACACCTGCCGGATATGCACCTCGGGACGTGCAACGACGCGCATCCGCGCCCCCACCTTTCACCTCCGCAGTTCGCTCAGCCGGTGCTGATACTCCTTGTCGTCTATCTCGCCCCGCGCATACCGCTCTTTCAGGATCTCCTCGGGGTCCTGCCTGGCGGGGATCTTCACGCCGAGCGCCCAGAGGATAGCGTAGACGATCAGGTAGAGAACGCCGGCGATGCCGGCCAGCGCCAGGATTCCCATCACGAACATCCCGATCAACATCGTCCAGATGTTCTCTGAAGCATCCATCATTCCCTGACCATCCCTCCTTTCTTCCCCGCGCCGTCCAGGGAAAGTCTGCGGGCGTTGACGGCGACGACCACCGTGCTCAGGGACATCAGCACCGCGCCCATCGCCGGCGACAGGATCACCCCCGCGCCGGCCAGCACGCCTGCCGCCAGCGGGATCGCCACCACGTTGTAGCCGGTCGCCCACAGCAGGTTCTGCACCATCTTGCGGTAGGTGGCCTCGGCCAGCACGAAGATGGATGCCACATCCGAGGGATTGCTTCTCACCAGCACCACGTCCGCCGTCTCCACCGCTACATCGGTGCCCGCCCCCACCGCGATGCCCACCTCCGCGGTGGCCAGCGCGGGGGCGTCGTTCACCCCGTCGCCGGTCATCGCCACCCGCAGCCCGCGGGACTGGAGTTCCCTTATCTTCGCCGCCTTCTGGTCCGGCAGCACCTCGGCGAAGAAGTCGTCCAGGCCCAGCGTCCCCGCGATGGTCTCCGCCACCTCCCGCTTGTCGCCGGTGAGCATGATGCACTTCATGCCCATGCCCCGCAGCACCTCCACGGCCGCCTTCGCGTCCGGCTTGATGGTGTCGCCGAGCGCCAGCGCCCCGACCAGTCTCCCCTCGACCAGCAGGAACACCACCGTCCGCCCCTGCGCGTAGTGGTCCACCAGCGCGCCCTCGTCATAGGGGACCCCGCGCTCGACCAGGTATCCGGGGCTGACCACCGCCGCCTCTTTCCCGTCCACCTTCCCCTCCACCCCTTTGCCCTTCACCGCCCGGAAATCGGTCGCCCGCGTGGTCGTCACCCCGCGCTCCTGGGCGGCCTTCACGATGCCCGCGGCGAGGGGGTGCTCGGAGAGGCTCTCCAGGCCGGCGGCGATGCGCAGCACCTCCTCCTCGGGGAGGTCGGCGA
>JALGTT010000187.1 GCA_029821235.1 Candidatus Hebobacteria bacterium
TGGGCTTGCCCTCCGCGTCGAAGGCGACCCTCACCGCCGGCCCCCGCTTCCTGCTGGTGAGCGGGGCCTGGGCCGCGGCAATGTTCTCGCCGATGAACACCAACCGGCGCGGCGCGCCGTATACCTTGACCTCGGACTCCGGGAGCCAGAGGCGGGCGCCGTCCAGCAGCGCTCTCCCCTCCTCCGCGAGGTAGGGCAGGGCCGTCGCGAAATAGCGCGGGGGCAACTCCTCGGTTCCGATCTCCAGCACGAAACGGGGCATGGCTATGATAACCACCTGACTTTGGTATCGCTTGCGTTCGGGAATCCGAGCATACCACATCGGGAAGGAGGGAGACAACTCACACGCAGACGTGGTATCTTAGTAGCGCAATCGGTCCGCGGGTGGCCCCCTTCCCGTGGGCGGGTATCGTTTTGTCGTGGCCTAGTCTCCACCGCACACGAGAGGTAATGACGGATGAAGAATCGTTCCCAGTTAGGGGCTACGAGGTGATCGGCCTGGGGCTGTTCACCCTCGGCCTGCTGCTCCTGTTCGGCGTGGGCTCCCGGTCCGGGGTCGCGGGAGTGTGGCTCTACCGCGCCATCGCGTTCCTGGTGGGGGCCGTCGGCGCTCGCATCATCGCCGGCGCGCTGGTCGCCTTGGGGCTGACGATGGTGCTGCGCCGGGAGAGAATCGAATTCACGCGTCTCGGCCTGGGCTTCGGCACCCTGCTGTGGCTCTTCCTGGGTATGTGGGAACTGGCCCTTCCAGGTGAGGCCGCCCTCGGCCTGGGGTTCAGCGCCCAGTCGGGAGGCCTGCTCGGGGTGGCCCTCGCCGCGTTGCTGCGCCCTCTGGTGGGGCGCACCATCGGCCTGCTCGCGCTCGCGCTCGCCTCCGTCTGCACCATCGGCTACCTCACCGACACCCCGCTCAGCCACATGGCCGCGGCCGTGGGCCGCCTGGCGGCCAGGCTGCTGACCTTCGCCGGACGGTCCGGGCTTCGCCTGCTCAAACTCGCGGGCCGCGCCCTCCTCTCGGTGCGCATCCGCTGGCCGCGCCAGCGGGAGGAGATATCCCTCCCCCTGCCGCGCAGGCGGCGAAAGGCCGCTCAGCCCCCCGGCGAGCCCCCCCAGCCGCCCGAGGATGAGCAGGAATCCCGGCCCAAGCCGCCTCCGCGGGTGATCGAGAGCACCGATGGGGACGGGGACGGCAAACCCCGCCTGGAGCTGCTGGTCTCCACGCCGGAGGGACAGGCGGAATTGGACCTCGCCGACAAAGAGGGCGGGGAGGAATCCAAAGAAGGGGGAGAAGAGCGGCAGAGCTACGACGAATATCAACTGCCCCCCATTTCGCTCCTCTCCGAGCCCCCCTCCTCCGAGCACCGCGACCGGGAGGCGCTGGCCAATGTGGAGACCCTGGAGTCCGCCCTCGCCAGTTACGGCATCGAGGCCCGGGTGGTGGATGTGGAGCGCGGGCCGCGGGTGACGCGCTACGAGATCCAGCTTCCGCCAGGGGTGCGGGTGGGCCGGGTCACCAACCTCGCCGACGACCTCGCTTACGCGCTGAAGGCCCTCGCCGTGCGGGTGGAGGCCCCCGTCCCCGGCAAGGGGGTGATCGGGATCGAGGTCCCCAACCCGGAGGTGACCTTCGTCCACCTGCGGGAGATCCTGGAGTCGCCGGCCGCGCAAAGAATCAAGTCCAAGATCGCCTTCGCCCTGGGCCGGGACATCGCGGGCCAGCCCATGATGGCCGACCTGGGGGCCATGCCCCACCTATTGATCGCCGGGGCCACCAACTCCGGCAAGAGCGTCTGCCTCAACTCGATGATCGTCTCCCTTCTGCTGCGGGCCCGGCCCGACGAGGTGAAGATGCTCCTCATCGACCCCAAGCGGGTGGAACTGAGCCTGTTCGAGGGCATTCCCCACCTGGCCGCGCCCGTCGCCCACGACGCGCGGGAGGCGGCCGGGCTCCTGCGCTGGGCGATCCGCGAGATGGAGTTGCGCTACAATCAGTTCGCCGACCTGGGCGTGCGCAACATCCTGGGATGGAACGAGCGCGCCAAGATCGACGACGACATCGAGCCTTTCTACTACCTGGTGATCGTGATAGACGAACTCGCCGACCTGATGATGCAGGCCGCCACCGAGTTCGAGACCTCCATCTGCCGCATCGCCCAACTCGCCCGCGCCACCGGCATTCACCTGGTGGTGGCCACCCAACGGCCCTCCGTCAATGTCATCACCGGCACCATCAAGGCCAACATCCCCTCCCGCATCGCCTTCGCGGTGGCCTCCCAGGTGGACTCCCGCACCATTCTCGACATCAACGGGGCCGAGCGACTGGTGGGCTCCGGGGACATGCTCTACCTCCCCCTCGACTCCCCCACCGGGAAGCCCGTGCGCATCCAGGGAGCCTATGTCGCCGAGCCCGACATCGTGGCCGTAACCGAATTCCTCGCCCGGCAGGCGAAGCCGCAATTCGCCCCGGCCGCCCTGGAGAGCGTGGGCAACGTAGAACTGACCAAGACCGAAGAGGCCGACGACCCCATGTTCGAGAAGGCGCTGGAGTTCGTCCTCGCCACTAAGCACGCCTCCGCCTCCATGCTCCAGCGCAAGTTCAAACTCGGCTACACCCGGGCCGCCCGGCTCATCGACATGATGGAGGAGCGGGGCTATGTCGGCCCCCACGACGGCCGCCGCCCGCGGGAGGTCTACAGCTCACCCGCCGACCGCATCGCCACCACCACCCGGCAGCAATTCCAGCAGGACAACCAGGAGCCGGACGAAGACCCTCCCGCCGACGCGGACGACTACCAGCCCGACGACCTCGACGACGAGGAACCCGAGGACGAAGACTGAGGCGGTGCTGCAGGGCGGGCTTTTTCGTTCTGACGTTGTGCGCCACGTCTTCCATTTGTAGGGCGGGGCAGTCTTTGCTGCCCCGCCGCATGCAAAGTGGCACAGGCGTCCCGCCTGTGCGGGCGGGCTTGGGTAAGCCCGCCCTACAGTACCGCCGCTCGTCGGGCGCGCTCACATCTCACACACCAACCGCAACCCGGCCGTTACCTGAGCGAGTTCCTCCGGCATCACTCGTCCGAGCCGTGATTTGAGTCGCTCTTTGCTGATTGTGAGTATCTGCTCGCACTTCGCGAACGAGGGGCGGCTCAGGCCGCTGGTCTCAGACACCTTCAGGGGCACGTGGAAGGGCACGTCTCGCCCCTTCGTGCTGACCGTCACGACAATCGTGTTTGGGTAATGCGGATTGTGGTTGGCGGCATCGGTCTGGATCACCAGCGCGGGCCGCCGGCCTTCCCGCTCCGAGCCGCGTCCCGGCGACCAGTCCACCCACCACAACTCACCGCGGGAGATATCAGTCCTGCTCACCGGTGACGACCTCCGCCTGCGCCGCGTGGGCAAACTCCACATCGCTCTCCTGCATGTCCTGCCCCACCAGGCTGAAGGCCTCCTGGAGCCGCCTCCGTTCCTCCTCCTTCACTGCCGCCTCCACACTCCTCTGGATCAGACGGTTGAGGCTTACCCGGTTACGCCGCGCCACCTCGCTCGCGCTCCGGTATACGGTCTCAGGCAAACGGACTGTAATCGCCCTTCTCCGCTCGGCCATGTCAGGGCCTCTCCTTATATCATGACTTGATAGCAATATATGCTAGCAAAACATGATACCGCAATGAGATGCGCCCGTCAAGAGTCCCCATGACGGCTGTTGCAGAGGTCGTGGGCAAACTGCGTTGTTTTGCCGCGAGGGCCGGAGGGAACCCCATCCCCCGAGCGATTGTTTGTTGCCGAGTCGCTAGCAGGACCCGGCCCCCACCGGCAGGAGGACAAAGGCCGTCTCGCCCTACGG
>JALGTT010000188.1 GCA_029821235.1 Candidatus Hebobacteria bacterium
GGGGCAGATCGCCTCCGGGGAGCGGACCGCGGCGGAGCGGCTGGCCCCGGAGCTGGAGATCCGCGTCTTCGGCGCGGCGAAGTGGGGAGACCCCGACAACGCGCCCGCGGGCACCCCGTGGTGGAAACTGCCTCCATCCGACGAGGACCGAGCGGAGGCGCAGAAGGGGATCGCCTTCGCGCGGGAGGCGCTGAGGGGCGGTGATTGCGATGTCGTGGTGCTGGACGAGGTGTTCGGCGCCATCGGCGCCGACCTCATTTCGCTGGACGAGGTGCGGGAACTCATTGAGGGGAAGCCCGAGCGCGTGGAATTGGTGCTCACCGGCCGCGCCGCCCCCGCGGAGATCGTGGAGGCGGCCGACCTGGTGACGGAGATGCGGGCGGTCAAACATCCCTTCCAGCAGGGCATCGCGATCAAGCAGGCCTGCTATCTGGAGGGCGACTTCGTGCTCTCCTCCGGGAAGCGCAGCAGGTACTACCTGGACAAGTGGCGGTTCGAGACCGACCCCGGGCTGCTGCGGGAGATTGCGACGGCCCTGGCCGAATTGCTTCCCTCGCCTCCTCCCGACCGCCTTGCCGGGGTGGAGTTGGGCGGTGTGCCGCTGGCCGCGGCCTTGGCGCTGGAAACGAACATCCCCTATCTGATTGTCCGCCGCGCCGCCAAGGAGTACGGCACCGCCAGAGAAGTGGAGGGGGTGATGGCGGAGGGCGAGCGGGTGGCCCTGGTGGAGGACGTGCTCACCACCGCCTCCCAGGCCATCTCCGCCGCGCAGCGGCTCACGGGGATGGGGTTGGAGGTCTCCCGCATCATCTACGTGATCGACCGCGAGGAGGGCGCGGAGGAGAATATTCGGGCCGCCGGCTTCGATCCCGCTCCGCTGTTCAAGAAGTCGGACCTCGGCATCTGACATCGACATCACAGGGGGAGAAGCATGGCGCAGCAGATTCGTTTCGGCACCGATGGTTGGCGCGCGGTGATCGCGCGGGAGTTCACCTTCGCGAACCTGGCGGCGGTGGCCCAGGGAATCGCCGATACGGTGAAGGAGCGGGGAACCGCGGAGCGCGGGGTGATCGTGGGATATGACCCCCGCTTTCTGTCCGAGGAGTTCGCGGAGGAAGTGGCGGCCGTGATGGCCGGCAACGGCATTCGCTGCCTGGTGAGCGAGCGGGATACACCGACGCCGGTGCTCGCGCATGCGGTGCTGGAGCACCAGGCGGCCGGGGCGGTGATTCTCACCGCCAGCCACAACCCGCCCGTGTATCACGGCATCAAGTTCGTGCCGGAATACGCCAGCCCCGCGTTTCCCGACATCACCGACCGCATCGAGGCCCACACCGCGGAGGCGCTCTCCGATCCGGCGAAGATCGAGCGGGACGACTCCGGACGGCTGGTGGAGCGGTTCGACCCCCGCCCGGCCTACCTGGACAGGCTGGCCGAGGAGATAGATTTCGAGGTCATCCGGGGGGCCGGTCTGAAGGTGAAGGTGGACTGTCTCCACGGGGCCGCCCGCGGCTATCTGGACACCGCGCTGGAGCGGGCGGGCTGTGAGGTGGAGGTGTTCGGGGCGAACCGCGACCCCCTGTTCGGCGGCGATATGCCCGATCCCAGCGAGAAGCGCCTCGCGGCTCTCGCGGAGCGGGTGGCGGCTGACGGCGCGCATCTGGGGCTGGCGGCCGATGGGGATGGGGACCGCTTCGGGGTGGTGGACGGCTCAGGCAAATTCCTCACCCCCAACCAGGTGATTCCGCTGGTCCTCTGGCATGTCCAGAAGACGCGCTTCCACACCGGCAGCGCGGTCCGCACGGTGGCAACCACCCACATGGTGGACGCGCTGGCGGAGCGACTGGGATTGAAGGTGCAGGAGACGCCCGTCGGCTTCAAGTACCTGGGCCGGGCGCTGCGGGAGACCGATGCCATCCTCGGCGGCGAGGAGAGCGGAGGCCTCGGCCTGCGCGGGCACGTGCCGGAGAAGGACGGCATCCTCGCCGACCTGCTGGTGGCGGAGATGGTGGCGAAGACGGGGCGGTCGCCGCTGGAGGTGCTTCGCCGGCTCGAGCAGGAGGTGGGGACCTTCGTGAGCAAGCGCCTGGACTTGCACGTGGCCGACACCGCTGCGTTGATGGACCGCGTGACGGCCGCGCCGCCGGACCGGCTGGCCGGCTCCCCCGTGACGAAGACCGTGAAGGTGGACGGCATCAAGTTGATCGCAGAGGATGGGCGGTGGATGCTGTTCCGCCCCTCCGGCACCGAGCCCCTGGTGAGGGTCTACCTGGAGGCCCACAACGCCGCGGACCTGACGGCCATGGAGGAGGAGGCGCGGCAGTTGGTGGGAGCAGGCTTGTAGGGCGGGCGTGCCCACGCCCGCCGCTTGTCCCAGGAATCGCAGATTACAAATCTGCGCCACAGGGTGGGCCTTCGTTCGTGGGGCAGAATTGCATTCTGCCAACCAGGGGATTCCGAAGACGCTCCTCGCAGATCAGGAATCTGCGTTGCCAGGCGCTCTGCGGTTGTCGGAGGGCGGGGAATGTGCTAGACTCACCGGCGAACTTCGCGCTCGCTGAGGTGTCCAAATTGTCGGTTGGCCGGGCCTCGGCGGAGAGCGGCGCGAGTCAGGAGCGCTCAGGCGCGGCTGTGGCCTCGATCCCTGGGCAAATCGCCGCCCTGGATGCACATCTGTGGATCAAATGGTGAGCAGGCAATCGGGCGCGGCTTTGCTGTGCGCCAAACGGGCCGCGGCTTCGCCACGGCTTAGGTGGGCCCGAGTGGAAAATCGTCCCGGCGAAGGAGATGAGCGGGAAGAGAGCATCGTCGGCCGCCCGGACCGCGAAGCCTCTGCCACAGAGGCCTTCGACGAGTTCTTTCGGGCCTATGAAGGGCGTATCTTCAATCTCGTCTATCGGCTGGTTGGCAACTGGGATGACGCCACCGACCTGACATCGGAGACCTTCGTGCGGGCCCTGCGCAGTTACAGCCGCTTTCGCAGGGAGGCTCAGCCGTATACTTGGCTCTATCGCATCGCCCTCAATCTATGCAAGAACTACTTTCGACAGCAGCAACATCGCAGCCGGGTGCATGCCTTTTCCCTCGACGCCCCCGCCGAGCGCAATGGCGAACCGCTCCCGCGGGAGGTGGAGGATCGCGGGCCGCTGCCGCAGGAGCGGGTGGAGGCGAGGGAACTCGAATCCCAAGTCATGAAGTGCCTGGGGTCGCTGCGGCCGGAGTTCCGGGTGTTGATCGTGCTGCGGGACGTCCAGGGGTTGTCCTACCAGGAAATCGGGAAGGTGCTCGGCTGCTCGGAGAAGGCCGTCAAGTCACGCCTGTTCCGCGCCCGCACCCAACTGCGGGAGCAACTGGCCCCGTATCTGGCCAGCAGAGAGACCTAGGAAGGCGTGGCGCGGGTGTGGTAGTTTACCGGCCAGGCGGGTGGGTGCGGGTGTGGGAGCGGCCATCTCGCCGCTCCGGTATGCGTTGGGGGGACAAGTAGTGTCATGGGAGGCGATCAATGTACCGTCTGCTCACTCTCGCCGGCCGGGTCGCGCTGGTCGCGGCCATTCTGCTGACCGGCTGCAGCCTGCTGGCGTCGGCTGAAGAACCTGCCGCCACATCGCCGACCGAGGAGGGCGCGAGCGGCCCGGCGGCCGCGGCCGCGGTGGAGGAGCCGCCGGCCGCTCCGACCGTTGCTTCGGAAGAAGAGCCGGCCGCGGCGCCCGCGGCGGAGGCCGGGGAGGATAGC
>JALGTT010000189.1 GCA_029821235.1 Candidatus Hebobacteria bacterium
CGGGGAGGTGCTGCTGAACGGCGAGGACCTGCTGAGGAAGAGCGAGGCGGAGATGCGCAGCATCCGCGGCCGGCGCATGGCGATGGTGTTTCAGGATCCCCTCTCCACCCTGAACCCGGCCTTTCGCATCGAGGCGCAGATCGCGGAATCCCTGCACGTCCACGGGGTGGCGCGGGGCAGCGCGGCGCGGGAGAGATGCGTCGAGTTGCTGGAGGCGATGGGGATTCCCGCCCCCCGCGAGCGCCTGCGCGCCTATCCGCACGAGTTGAGCGGGGGGATGCGCCAGCGGGTGATGATCGCCATCGCCATGTCCTGCTCGCCGGAGCTGCTGATCGCCGACGAGCCCACCACCGCCCTGGACGTCACCCTCCAGGTGCAGATCATGGACCTGCTCACCTCCCTCAAGCGGGATGAGGGGCTTTCCGTGATGCTAATCACCCACGATCTCGGGCTGGTCTCTCAGTTCTGCGACCGCGTCGCCGTGATGTACGCCGGCCACATCGTGGAGCAGGCCTCGGTCTCGCGCCTGCTCGCGCGCCCGCTCCACCCCTACACCCGGGGGTTGCTGCGCTGCATCCCCCGCCTGGGGCGGCCGGACATCCCCATCGTGCCCATCCCCGGCTCGGTGCCCGATCTGCTCGATCCGCCGGCCGGGTGCCGGTTCGCACCTCGCTGCCCGGAGGCCGCGCCGCGGTGCTCGGAGGTCGTCCCTCCCGCCCGTCATCTCGAGGGCGGCGAGCACATGGTCCGGTGTCATCTGTATGGGGGAGCGGGAGAGGAGGCAGCATGAGCCCGTCTCCTCTGCTCCAGGTCAGCGATCTGGTGAAACACTATCGCGTGGGCCGGCAGGCGCTGCGCGCGGTGGACGGCGTCATCCTGGAGGTGGCGCGCGGGGAGACCCTCGGCCTGGTGGGGGAGAGCGGGTGTGGGAAGAGCACGCTGGGCCGGCTGATCTGCTGCCTGGAGCCGCCCACTTCGGGAAGCGTCACCTTCGACGGTGTGGACGTGCTCACCCTGCCGGAGCGCGCGCTGCGGAGGATGAGGCCCCGCATGCAGCTCATCTTCCAGGACCCCTTCGCCTCCCTCAACCCCCACAAGACCGTGCGCCAGATCGTGGGACTGCCCCTGCAGTTGTGGGAGAGGGCAAGGGGGGAGGAACTCCATCGGCGGGTGAGCGAGCTCCTGGAGACAGTGGGGATCGACCCGCGGCAGGCCGACCGGTTCCCCCATCAATTCAGCGGCGGACAGAGGCAGCGCATCGGCATCGCACGCGCCCTCGCCTGCAAGCCCGACCTGATCATCGCCGACGAACCGGTCGCCTCTCTCGACGTCTCCATTCAGGCCCAGATCCTCCAGGTGATGCGGGACCTGCAGCAGCGCTTCGGATTGACCACCATTTTCATCTCTCACGATGTCAGCGTCGTCTCCCACGTGAGCGACCGCATCGCCGTGATGTACCTGGGCAGAGTGGTGGAGATGGGGCCGGCGCAATCGGTGATAGAGCATCCTCTTCATCCCTATTCCCGCGCGCTGGTGGGGGCGGTGCCCCGGGTGGGCGAGGCGGCGGAGGCGGAGCGCCTGCGCCTCAAGGGAGAGCCGCCCAGCCCGCTGGCCGTGCCCCCGGGGTGTCGTTTCCATCCCCGCTGCTACCTCGACCAGGCGCCCGAGTGCCGGCAGGTGGAGCCGGAGCTGCGGGCTCTGGCGCCGGACCACCTGGTTGCCTGCCATCTGGCGGAAACAGGGTAGCCGCTGGACGATGACAGAGCGGGGCAGGCGGTTTGGTTGACGCCGTCGAAATGAGAGGACTATAATCCGCTGAACTCCGTTGGGAGGAAATGTGATGACGGGCGTGCGCAAAGCGGCGGTCATTGTACTATTGCTCTCGCTGGCGGCCGGGTGCGGGGGGCCGAACCTGAAGGCGCCTGCCTTCAAGGCCCAGTGGGACGGCGCCGGGTCGGCGGTGGGCAAGATCGACCACCCAGAGGGCTTGGGGGTGGACAAGGAAGGCCGTCTTCTGGTGGCCGACACCTGGAACGACCGCATCCTTCGCTGCGATGCGCAAGGGAAACCGGTCGCCGCCTTCGGCAAGAGCGGCACGGGCAAGGGAGAATTGATGCGGCCGCGCTCCGTGACCACCGACCGGGAGGGCAACATCTACGTGGTGGACTGCTGGAATAACCGCATCTCCAAGTACTCGCCTTCGGGCGAGTTCCTCCTCTCGTTCGGCGGCAGAGGCGCGCCCTTCGGATATGACGAGGCGCCGGGGAAGTTCATCTACCCCTACGGGGTGGCGGTGGACTCGCAGGGCTATGTCTACGTCTCCGACTTCAACAACAACCGCATTCACAAGTTCGACAGCAAGGGCAAGTTCGTGATGATGTGGGGCATCCAGGGCAGGCAGGACGGGCAGTTCAGCAATCCCGCCGGGCTGGCGGTGGACAGCAAGGACCGCCTCTATGTCTGCGATCTGGGCAACGACCGGGTGCAGAGATTCGTGTTTCCCGAGCCGGACAAGGCGGAGTTCGACGGCAAGTGGGGCGAGTCGGGAGATGAACCGGGCCAGTTCGACCACCCCTACGCCGTGTGTGTGGATGAGAACGACGACTTCTACGTGGCCGACTTCGGCAACCACCGGGTCCAGTGCTTCTCGGCCGACGGAGAGTTCCAGTACATCCTGGGTAAGCGAGGTTCCGGCGAGGGCGAGTTGGAGATGCCGGTGGCGGTGGCCGTGGACGGGCAGGGCGCCGTCTACGTGACCGAGCTGGGAAACAATCGGGTGCAGGTGTTCGGCCCCGCATCTTGAGGGTGACGGTTGGCGACACGCGGAAGGCGGGTCCGTCTCCGGCGGACCCGCCTTCGTCTGTGGTGGGAGGCAATAGCGACAAGATGCTCCCTTCAGAGAGAAACGAGCGTCTGGTAAAGAGGATCGGCCTCGCCATCTGTATCGCGATGGCGATCTACATCCTCGTCTGGCTCGTGCGCTTTATCAGCGGGACCTTCCACCGGGCGCTGGAGCCGCGGGTGGCTCCTTTCGAGGAGGGGGCGGCGCACTGGGTGGAGGTGGCATAGGGAGCGTCAAACCCGTGCATGCCGGGCCGCTTTACAGGACGTCTCACGTCCCGCGAGAATGCCCCGGCAGCGATCAGCGATGTAAGTGGGGCGCCCGATGAGATGCCCACAAGCCAGTTCGATACGCCCCATCCGGCGCGGGGCCTCCGCGAGACTCGCGTCCCTGGTCGTCGCGGTTCTGCTGCTCTCCTACGCAGTCTACGCGGCCGCCTTCATCTACCACACCAGTTTCCGGGTTGGTGGGGAGCGGTACTTCTGCCTCTTCGACGACGCCATGATCTCCATGCGCTATGCCCGCAATCTCGCCGAGGGGCATGGTCTGGTGTGGAACCCCGGCGGCGAGCGGGTGCAGGGCTTCACCGCGCCCCTCTGGACCTTGTACATGTCCCTGTGGCACCTGCTCCCCATCCCGGAGCGGTTGATGAGCCTCCCCATTCAGTGCTGACCCTCCGACGCCTCGCCCTTAGACTCTCCAGCGGGTCGCGGCTGGCCGCTCTTTCCGCGATGGCGCTCACCGCCTTCTACCTGCCGCTCAACAACTGGGCTTTGCAGGGCATGGAGGTGGGCCTGCTGGCCCTGTTGCTTGCCGCGGCCGTGTCCGCCGCCAATCTCACCGCCGCGGATGAGCGCGCCAGATTCACGGGCCTTCCCTATCTCCTCCTCGGGGCGGCCTGTCTGGTGCGTCTGGACGCGGCCATGTGGCTGGCGACCATCACCGCGTTCGGCGCCCTGACCGATCCCGCGAACAGGCGGCGACACCTCGCCTGGGGCATGGGTGTGCTGGCGGTATCCGCGGGCGCGCAAGTCGCCTTCAGCCTGGCCTACTACGGCGACCCGCTGCCCAACACGTACTACCTGAAGATGACAGGCTACCCCGTCGGCCTGCGGGCCTTGAGGGGATGGATATGTTTCCTCTCCTTCCTGCGCCATGCGCCGTGGTGGATGCTGTTGCTGGGCGTGTTGCCGCTGTGGTGGCGGCGGAGCCGGGGCAAGTTGCTGGTGTTGACGCTCTTTCTCGTGCAATGCGCCTACAGCATCTATGTGGGGGGAGACAGTTGGGAGTGGTGGGGTGGCGCGAACCGCTACCTCGCGACAGCGATGCCGTTGTTCTTCACGCTTCTGTCGGCGGGCATTGCGGACGCCGTGTCGTGGGCCGCTCGGCAGATGCACGATTCGCGCAGAGGAGTGGCGGCCGCCCTGCGACCGGCCGCGGCCGCGGTCGTGGTTGTGCTGATGGCGGCCGGCAACCGCTTCGGCCCCACCTCCGCCCAAGAGTGGATGCTGGCCGCGCCTCCTCTCCACCGCGTGCAGAATGCGGCAAACGTTGCGCTCGCCCGAGTCATCCGCTCCGGCACCACAGACCGGGCGCTGGTGGCGGTCGGCTGGGCGGGGGCGACCCCGTATTTCTCCCACCGCCGCTCTCACGACCTGCTGGGGCGTTGCGACCGCCGCATCGCCCGCCAACAGGCGCGCCTTCCAGCCAGCAGGGGTGCGGTGCGAAGGTTCGTCCCCGGCCACGTGAAATGGGACTTCGACTACTCCGTGGTGGAACTCCGGCCGGATCTGGTGCTCTATGACGTCTCCCGCGGCCGAAGGCAAGGCGAGCTGCTGGAGCATTACGCGTCGGTCGCGTTGCCCTGGGGGAAGATATACGCGCGCCGCGACTCACAGGAGGTGGACCGAGAGACGTTGGTCGCGGCGGCTATGGCCCTGCGTACTCCTCACCGACCGGCGGCTCTACCTGGGTGGTGATGTGGTCCAGGATGGCCTTGGGGGTGCGGCCGGCGAGCCGCGCCTCGGGCGCGAGCACCAGGCGGTGGCCCAGCACCGGCTCCACCAGCGGCTTCACATGGTCGGGCAGCACGAACCCGAGCCCCTCGGAGGCGGCCCAGGCCTGCGCGCACCGCAGCAGGGCGAGGGAGCCGCGCGGGCTGGCCCCCAGCGCCACATCGGAGTGAGTGCGGGTCGCCTGGACCAGGCGCACCACGTAATCCCGGATCTTCTGGTGCACGAACACGCGCCGGACTTCGTCCTGCGCGGCGAGCAGATCCTCCAGGCTGAGGACCTGTTGCACCTGTTCAATTGGATGGGAAAGTTGCAGGCGCAACAACATCGTGCTCTCCGCCTCCGCGGAGGGATAGCCGATGGTCATGCGCAGCAGGAACCGGTCGAGTTGGGCCTCCGGCAGCGGGAACGTCCCCTCGTACTCGATGGGGTTCTGAGTGGCCATCACGCAGAAGGGCCTGGGCAGGCGATGGGTCACTCCGTCCACCGTCACCTGCCGCTCTCCCATCGCCTCCAGCAGCGCGGACTGGGTGCGCGGCGGGGCCCGGTTGATCTCATCGCACAGCACGATGTTCGCCATCACCGGGCCGGGGCTGAACTCGAACTCCGCAGTGCGCTGGTTGAAGATGGAGAGCCCCGTGATATCAGTGGGGAGCAGGTCGGGGGTACACTGGATTCGTCGGAAGGTGGCTCCGACGGAGCGGGCCAGCGTGCGGGCGAGCATCGTCTTCGCCACCCCGGGCACATCCTCGATCAGCAGGTGCCCGTCGGCGAGCAGCGCGATCACGGCCAGCCGGATCGCCTCCCGCTT
>JALGTT010000190.1 GCA_029821235.1 Candidatus Hebobacteria bacterium
CTGCTCGGGGGGGCACTGGTGTACGCGCTGGTTGCCCTGGGGTTGCTGCGGATGCGCCCTGAGGCCGCGGCCGAGCAGCACAAACGACCGCCCTCCCCGCGCCGCAAGCGCAAGAAAGAGCAGCCGGATGCCTCTCCCGCCCGGCGACCGCTGGCGCCGGTGTTCTTGGTGATAGTGGTAGCGGCCGCCGCGTGCGCCCTGGGCGCGGCGCGGCCAGAGGGGGGGGCGGGCGGCTTCCAGCAGGCCGGGTCGGACTGGTCGGCCCTGCACCGGGCCGCCTTCGAGGGCGACCTGGATGGAGTCACCGCGGCGATCGCCGCGGGTGCGGAGGTGAACGCGCACAGCTCCGACGCGATGGGCTGGACCCCCCTCCACGAGGCGGCCTTCGTCGGCCACCGAAGCGTCGTGGACTATCTGCTCGAGCAAGGCGCCGACCCCAACGCCGGGGACATGCGGGGCCGCACCCCTCTCCACGTCGCAGCGTGGATGGGGAATGTCGGGGTGGCGCGGCGGCTGCTGGAGGCTGGGGCGGAGATTGACGCACGAGATGACGAAGGAGCCACTCCTCTCTTCAACGCGGCCACCGCCGGGCAGGAGGCGTTCGCCCGTGTGCTGCTGGATGCCGGGGCCAGCGTGTCTCCGCGCAAGACCGCGGGGCGGGGCTGGACGCCTCTCCACGTCGCGGTGTTGAACGGCCGCTTTCGGGTTGCGGGGCTGTTGCTGGAGCGCGGTGCAGACATCGACACGACCGACAGCGACGGCCGCACCCTGCTCCACATTGCGGCCTGGATAGGACAGTCCGACACGGTGGACTTCCTCCTGAAACACGGGGCCGATCCGGGGGTACGGGACCACCACGGGAAGACACCCATCGAGGTTGCCCAGGAGCGGGGAGACGGGGAGGTGGTCGAGATGCTGCGGGCCGCAGAAGCGGGCGGGAACCCCCTGGGCGCGCGCTAGACGGAGGACCGGGAACCTCAGAAGGCGTGGAGCCCACACCCGGGATCGAACCGGGGACCTTATCCTTACCAAGGATACGCTCTACCGACTGAGCTATGTGGGCTCAGCGAGTCTGGTGGACGGGGGAGGATTCGAACCTCCGTAGGCGTTCGCCGGCAGATTTACAGTCTGCTCCCTTTGTCCAGCTCGGGCACCCGTCCGAATACAACAACCGCCCGACGCGGTGGCGGCCTCGCGGATGGTAACACGGCCATCGCGCGTCGTCAAGGTCGCGCGAAGTCGCGGCCCCGTTCATGTTGTAGGGCGGGCGTGCCTACGCCCGCCGTCGAAACAGTGGCACAGGCTTCAAGCCCACCTGCTCTGCCGCGCTCTCAGCAGTCGTACCCGCGCCGCCAGGGCGCCTTTCCGGGCTTGACAATTTGCCTGCAAAATTGCATTCTGAATGCACATCTGCAAGTTGGATGTGCCATGGCAAACTGCTATATCCCCCGAAGCATGGAGCCTGTGCTGCGGCGTGCGGCGAGGCAGTTCCCTGCCGTCGTGCTCACCGGTCCGCGGCAGTCCGGCAAGACCACACTGTTGCGGCACGTCTTTGGCGGCAGCCACACCTATGTTTCGCTGGAGCCGCCGGATGTTCGCACCGCCGCCGCGGTTGACCCGCGGGGATTCCTCGCCCTATATCCCCCGCCGGTGATCTTCGACGAAATCCAGTACGCTCCAGACTTGCTGCCTTACATCAAGGAGCTGATTGATGCCCGCCGCCCCAAGGCCGGGCAGTTTCTGCTCACCGGCTCCCAGAACCTGATGATGCTGGAACAGATCACCGAGTCCCTTGCCGGCCGGGCGGCGATACTGCGGCTGCTTCCACTTTCCCAGCTGGAGGCGACAGGACGGCCCCAGGCAGGATTGCCCTGGGAGAGGCGGCGCAAGAGTATTCCGGTCAGACCCACTCCGCTTCCTCAGACCTTCCTGCGAGGCTGGTATCCGGAATTGGTCGCCAACCCGCGCAGGGATACTGCCCTCTGGCATGCCAGTTACGTGCAGACCTGCCTGGAGCGGGATGTCCGCAGTGTGCGGCAGGTGGGCGACCTTACCACGTTTCAGAACTTTCTGCGCGCGCTTGCGGCGCGCAGCGCCCAGTTGTTGAATCTGTCCGATATCGCCCGCGACCTCGGGGTCGCGGTGAACACAGCGAAGGCCTGGCTCTCCGTACTGGAGGCGACCTTCCAAGTGGTGGTGCTGCGGCCGTACTTCGCCAACATCGGCAAGCGGCTGGTGAAGAGTCCGAAGGTGTACTTCACCGATGTCGGAACTCTCTGCTATCTGGTCGGTCTGCGCGATCCGAGGCATGTGGTCGCCGGCCCCATGGGAGGAGCGATCTTCGAGACCGCGGTATTGTCGGAGATCATGAAAGTGCTCCTCCACCGAGGAGCGGACCCGCAGGTGTACTTCTGGCGGACCGCGGCTGGCAGCGAGGTGGACTTCGTGATCGAGGCCAACGGCAAACTCATTCCCGTCGAGGCCAAGCTCTCGGCCACACCCAGGCCGCCGATGGCTGCGGGGATCGCGGCCTTTCAGCAGGACCTGGGCGAGAAGGCGGGCGACGGGTATGTCGTGCATTCCGGGGAGATTCGTCTTCCGCTCAGAGAGCGAGTGACCGCGGTCCCCTTCGGCGAACTCTGACGCGGCAGTGCCGCGCACGCACTCCTCTGAGTCCGCAGTGATTCGGGCGGCCCTGCATCACGACGCGGAGCCGTCCGCCCCCATCTTCACCTCCACCCGGTGCCGCTGGCCGTCGTTGAATGCCGGCACCAGGTTGCCCGCGATGGGCCGGCCGTCCACCGTCACTTCGACCCGGCCGGTGACGAGGCCCTTCGGCTTGGTGATGTGGACGTCATACTCGGCCCCCCGCCAGGTCCGCCGCAGGGAGGCGCGCTCCCAATCGCTGGGCAGACACGGGTCTATCAACAGACCGTCGTGGGTCGGTCTCACCCCCAGCATCCAGTCGGTGATGGCGAACAGGGTCCACGAAGCGGAGGAGGTGTACCAGTTGGTGAGGGTGCGGCCTTCGTGCGCGGGGTAGCACGGGCCCACATAGGAGTTGACATAGGCATAGGGGGCGGCCTGCGTCACCTCGGGGTCGTGAGCCTCCATCATGGGGGCGATCTTGCGCAGGATCTCCAGCGCCCGGTCCGGCCGCTTCGCCATCAGGTTGGCGAGGAAGTTGAACACCGCCGCATGCACGTACACCGTCCCGTTTTCCCCGCAGCCGGGGCGGAGCACGGAGATGCGCCCCACATCGGGGTCGTAGTCAGTGTAGTGAGGCACGAACACCTGGGGCCCGTAGCGGCACTCCAGTTTCTCGTCCACCGCGTCGAGCGCCCGCGCGATGCGCTCCTCGCTGCCCGCCTGTCCGATGGCCGCCCAGGACTGGGAGTTGAGGTAGATCTCCATGGTGGGCTCGCCCTTCGCACCCAGCCGCCGCCCGCGGTCGGAGACCGCGCAGAGATACCAGTCCCCGTCCCACGCGTGCTCCTCCAGCGCGTCCTCTCCCCGCAACCTGCACAGGTCGGCCATCTCCAGCAGCCCCAGATGAACCGCCTGGGACAGCCACACGCTCACACCCTTGCCGGCCGCGCCGATCTGGTCGAAGGCATCGCACCAGTCCCCCCGGTCGATGCGGATGAGGTCGTGCCAGCCGCGGCGCGCCTCCACCCAGTCGATCGCGCGCCGCGCGTGCTCGAACACGGTGGCCCGCTCCTCGCTGCCCAGGAACCCCACCTCGACCTCCAGTATCTCCCGATCCCCCGTCTCCTTCAGATAGCGGGAGAGGGCGAGCACGATCCAGAGCGGACAGTCGTTGTAGATGCGTTCGTCGTGGGGCCCGCCCGCGTAGGAGAACTGCCGGGGAACGTGGCCCTCCGGGTACTGGTAGGCGAGAGCGGTGAGAAACACCTCCCGCGCTCGCTCTGCGTCGAAGGAGACGACACCCATCGCGTCCTGCAGGGTATCCCGGTACCCGCGGAGGTTCTCCCGCAGCACCGTGGTCAACTGCCAGATGTTGGCCTTCAGCCACAGGTTGGTCATCCGGTCGAGGCGCGGGTCGGGGGTCTCTATCTGCGGCTGTCGAGACACCTTCTGCCAGTGGTCGCGCACGCGCGCGAACTCCGCCCCCACCGCTTCCGCATCGAGGTAGCGGTCCCGTAGGCGCTTTCTCTCGCCCGGATCGGCCGCGAAGCCGACGACCAGCGAGACCGTTTTCTCCTCCCCGGGCGCAAGGGCCACCTCCACCGCGAAGGCGGCGCAGGCGCGGCCGTCCCCTGGCATATCCCCGTTGCCGCACTCCCCCTTCACCACCGCCTCCGGCGCGGCCGGCGAGCCGGAGCCGATGAAGACCGCGTACTCGGTGTCGTAGGTCCCCGCGGCGGGCGACACTCCGGCGAATCCGTGATATGTCACCCCCGGCTCGGCCGGCTCCCACAGGGTGGCCACTATCAGGCCCTCTTCCGCCTTCCAGTGGGATTCGATGTAGTTGCGGTAGTTGTCCCAGGGGCGCAGAT
>JALGTT010000191.1 GCA_029821235.1 Candidatus Hebobacteria bacterium
TCGGCCCCGATCTCCGCCCCCAGGGCGCGGGCGATCATCACCATGCCCACCAGTGAAGTGACATAGGTCTTGGTGGCCGCCACCGCCCGCTCTTTGCGGCAGTGAAGCAGCAGCGAATGGTGGGCGGCCTCGGTGAGCGAGGAGCCCGGGGTGTTGGTCACCGCCACCGTGTAGGCCCCCAGGCGTCGCGCCGAGCGAAGCGCCTTCACCACATCCGTGCTCTCCCCGGATTGCGAGATCCCGATGGCGAGCGCGCCCTTCAGGTTGAGCGGGGCCGGATAGAGGGTGAACAGGGAAAGGGCGGCCCCGGAGACCGGGGTGCCCAGGTAACGCTCGAACACGTATTGCGCGAAGATGGCGGCGTGGTTCGAGGTGCCCCGCCCCGCCACGAATATCAACGGCGGCCGCTGCTCCCGGAACCGCGCCAGAGCCTTCTGGAGGCCCTTCGTCTCCCGCTCGATCATCACCGCGACGCGCTCGGGCGCGACGCGGATCTCCTTCAACATGGCCGCCCGCGGCGGCCGCGGCCGGCTGAGGTGCACGACGCCCGGCTTCACGGGGTCAGGAGAGGAGGATGGTCGTCTCGCCTTGGACATGCGCCAACTCTTTCACTGTGTGCCTCTCGGCGGGGGCGCAGCCCTGAAGCCGCCCTCCCGCGCGGGGCCGCTCACGGACATTCCATGCCCGCGCCCGCGGCTCCTTTTCCCGGGGCCGCCGGTCCACGGCCGCTCCGCGACCTTTGGACCAGGCAGCACGCCTGTGGCATATCGGGAAGAGACTGGTGATGGAAAAGTACACGACGGGAATGCGGTGGTTATGGGCCCTGGCGGCCCTGTTGGGCCTGGGGTGGCCTGCGGACGCGCAGTTCTCACTGGAGCAGACCCTCTCCCGCATGCCGCCGGTGTTCGGCCGGCCCCAGCACTACCAGCGCCAGGGGCAGGAGAGCATCTACGAGATCGCCCGGCGCTTCGGCGTCAGCGCATCGGCCATCCACAACGCCAACGAGGGGGACTTGAGGGCCGGGGACGAGTTGCTGCTCATCCCCACCCAGCACATCGCTCCCGCCGCGGCCTGGGAGGCGGCGGCCCTGCTCCGCGACCTCGAAGCCCCCGGATCGGTGGTCGTGGTGGTCAATCTCGCCGAGCGCAACCTGTACGTCTATCGGGACGGCCGTCCCATTGCCTGCTATCCGGTGGCGATCGGGAGGAGGGGCTGGGAGACGCCCACGGGCGACTTCACCATCATCAACAAACGCAAGAACCCCACCTGGTTTCCCCCGAAGTGGGCGATCGAGGAGAAGCCGGTCCCGCCAGGCCCGAAGAACCCCCTGGGGGACAGATGGATGGGGCTCTCCGCGCCCGGTTACGGCATCCACGCCACCAATGCCCCTGCCACCATCGGCCGCTATCTCTCCCATGGCTGCATCAGAATGTACCCGGAGCACGCGCACGAACTGTACGAAATGGTCCTGGTGGGCACGCCCGTGAAGATCGTCTACAAGACCCTCGTCTTCGGCTATCGCCCTGACCAGGGCACCGTCTACCTCGCCCGCCACCCCGACCCCTATGGGCTGGAGGAACCAACGTTGGAGGCGGCGCGCGAGAGCCTGCGGGAGTGGGGTCTGGCGGAGGTGATGGACGAAGAGGCGGCGGCCGCGGCCCTGGACAAGCCTCGAGGGGTTCCCGTGCCCGTGGTTGGGTCCTCCGTCAAGGTGGCGGTGGACGGGAAGCGCCTGGACTTCGCGCTCGCCCCCATTCCCCGCGGGGGCGACTGGCTGGTTCCCGTGGAACCTCTGGCCTGGGCGCTGGGGGCGCGGGTGGAGATCGGCCCCAAGGGCAACTACGTGCTCCTGGAGCGGGGCCCGTCGCGGCTTCTGCTCTCCCCCGGGGACCGGGAGGCGGTGGTCAACGGGCAGATGGTCACGCTGCCGGCCGCGCCGCAACTGGCGGCCGGCTCTCCCGTGGTGCCGGCCGCCGCGGTCTCCCGCGCGCTGGGCGCCTCCGTGGGATTCGACTCCGCCAGCGAGACGGTGCTGATCTGGGACGGAGCGCGCGCCAGGCCGTCTCTCGGCGTTTCCCGCCCTATTCCCGAGCGAGACGAAGGCCGAGTTTCACCCCTTCCACCACGCCCCTGAGGCGCTCGTTGTCGGGGTCCACCTCCTCCCCGGCCAGCCCTCGCACCACACTGTCCACATCCGTCCAGGTGGTGGCCAGGTAGCCGAGCATGTTCGGCCCCGCCTCCCGCCGCGCCACTTCGATCAGCCGCTCGATGCTCTTCTCCTTGTTCCACCCGGCCGGCCACACCCGGAATCCCTCGTCCTGGAAGATGCGAATCGAGGGGAACTCGTCCATGATCTCATAGTGCCAGTCGCAGATCACGATGTCCTTGGGAACGAGGGCGATGGCGCCCTGGGTGTCGTTCTCGCTCGCCTCCCACAGCCCGTAGCTGGTGGCCTTGCCGTCCAGGAAGCGGTCCCCCCACATCTGCATCTCCACCCCCCGCTTGCCGACCAGGTGGCCGTGGTAGTCGTTCACCGCCTTCGCGAACAACTCCGCGTTGGGCGTGCCCTTGCACCGGGGGCACTCGCCGATGATGAAGACCTCATCCATTCCCACGTGGAAGGCATCGGCCTCGAAGGCGTCCAGCAGCTCGTCGAAGAGATCGAAGACCAGGGGATTGATGTCCGGGTGGTTGGGGCACCAGGACATGCAGTAGAAGTCCTCCGCCGTGGTGTCTGCCTCGGGCGCCTCGTTGAACTCGGGGTGGGCCCGCAGCAGCGCCCCCGGCTTGTCCTTCCACGACTGATGGCCCAGGCAGTTATACATGGGCACCAAATGAATCCCGTTGTCCGCGGCCAGCTTCTTCAGCCTCCGCGCCTCCTCCGCGGTCATCGGGTTCGGCTCGGCCGCCTCGGGGTGGCTCTGATAGGCGAAGGCTCCATTCACCTCCACGATCACCCAGTTACATCCCAGGGAGGGGGCCACCTCCCCGACCAGCCGCTCCAGGGGCGGCACCGATTCCTTCCCTTTGCATCCCACGTGAATGCCGATTCGCTCCATTTGCACTACCTCCGGGAGGGGGTGATTTCGCCGGAGAGAAGGCGCCTCCTCGCGGGGGTGTGGGGAAAGGCGCGGCCGGGCCGACACGCGGTTGGAAAGCGAGAAGGGGGGATGGTACGCCCGACAGGACTTGAACCTGTGACCTCGAGGTCCGCAACCTCGCGCTCTATCCACCTGAGCTACGGGCGCGCCGTAAGGATGCTAACACAGGAATCGCCCGAAGACAAGGGGTACACGTGCTGACGGATACCCAGTTTTGGAGGAGGGGGAAGGAGGAAGGGCTGCTCGGCTCGCGAACTACGAGAGAAATCATCACAGCACGAGGAGCAGCCCATGTGCCAGCAACGAGTTTTGCAGTTCGTGGATAAACTCCTTCCTGATTGGCGCAAGACGCGGCGGCGAGTATTGGCATTGGGGGTGGAGGGGTTGCTGAAGCGG
>JALGTT010000004.1 GCA_029821235.1 Candidatus Hebobacteria bacterium
TCTGCACCACGGCGGCGGTGTCGTCGGTGGAGCCGTCGTCCACCACCACCACCTCGAAGTCGCGGTAGTCCTGCGCGAGGACGCTGGCGAGCGCCTCCCCCACCACGTCGGCCCGGTTATGGGTGGGAATAATCACCGATATGCGAGGCATGGACACTCCCTTCTTTCGCCCGGCCGGCGGAGGCGGCCGCGGATGCGATTTCGCAGGCGGGCGGAAAGCCGAGGAGGGCGGCCTGGTAGACGGCGCTCATGCCGGCGATGTGCGCCTCCATGGAGAAATGACGCGCCGCGCGGCGACGGCCGTTCTCCCCCATGCTCGCCCTGCGCTCGGGCGCGGCGAGGAGCCCGGCGATCGCCCCGGCCAGCGCGGCCGGGTCCGCCGGCGGCACGAGGAGACCGGTCTCTCCCTCCACCACCACCTCCGCGAGCCCGCCCACGCGGGTGGCGACCACGGGCAGCGAGGCCGCCATCGCCTCCGCGGCGACGCGGCCGAACGATTCCTGCAGGCTGGGAATCACCAGCAGGTCGAGGGCATTGAGGAGGCGGGGCACATCGGTGCGGAAGCCGAGCAGGCGCACCCTCTTCTGGAGCCGCAGCCGCGCCATCTCCCGGTGAATGTCGTGCACGTGGGGATCCAATATCGCGGGATGCCCCACCGGGGGGATGCCGATGAACAGGGTGGTGGGAATGCGGGCGGGAGGCAGGGAGGCGAGCGCCCGCAATAGGTAGACATGGCCCTTCTCGGCGGTTCCCCGGCCCACACAGCCCAGCACGGGTTCTCCCTCCCGCAGGCCGAGTTCCCGCCGAACGCCGGCTCGGAGGCGCGGGTCCGGCCGGAACTCGGAGAGGCGCACCCCGTTGTACACGACCGCGAGCCGGCGCCTGGCCGGCCACCATCCCCAGGCCTCCGCGGTGAACCGGGAATTGGCAACCACCACACTCGCCAGAGCCGCCCCGTCGGTGAAGTAGTGGTGGGGCTTGGGCCGGCCGTGGAGGTGGAGGATGGCGGGGATGCCGAGCCGTCGGGCGAGGGCGAGGCCGGCGCGGGCGGCCCAGCGGTGGTTGATGTGGATCAAGTCGGGAGCGGCCCCATCCAGTTCCCGCGCGCACGATCGGGCGGCTGCGAAGGCGGCCGCCAGCGCGCGCGGGCTGAGGCGAGCGGGCCTGGGGGTCCGCGTCCCGAACACCGGCACCTGGCGGGCATGAAGCGCCTCCACCATCGCCCCGTGCTCCTGGACAACCGCGGCGACGGGGTGATAGCGGTCCCTGTCCAGGTGGTCTATCAGGTCCAGCAGATTCAGCTCGGTGCCCCAGAGCACGTCCCCGGGGGCATTGTGGGTGATATACAGAATGCGGGTGGGGCGGCGGGAGTCGCCGGCCCGCTGCCATTCTTCCTCCATCTCTTCCAACGCAAACCCTTGGCGGATCACGGTATCCTCCCTCATTGCCCTCCGCCCGCGGCGGAGGCGCGGGCGCGAAGGCGCTGTGCCCAGCGGCGGCCCGGCGACCCCGCCAGAAAGACGGCGGCCGCCTTCAGGAGATGCGCGGGCGAGCGGGCCGCGGCCGCGGCCCGCACCGCCTCCCAGTCCGCCCGGCGCGCCTCCTGCTCCCTCCCCTCCCGGGCGAGATGTATGGCATGGGCCCTCAGCATCCCGTACAGCCGCAGGTGGAGAAGGCGGCGCTGCCGCGGGGTGAGATCGGGGAACACGCGCAGCGCCTTCCGGCAGCAGCGCACCCAGTTTCTGGAGGCGCGGGTGCCGGAGCGGGACAGGCCGTCGGAGTAGAAGCGGGCGGTGGCGACGGTCTCCGGGACGAACCCGATGGGCGCCTCCCGCGCGATCCGCCACCACAGGTCCTGGTCCTCGGCGGGGGGCAGGCTCTCGTCGAACAGTCCCACCCGGTCGAGCACTTCTCTGCGAATGGTGATGGTGAGGGTGCTGATCAGCGCGTGGCGGAGCAGGTCCTCGAAGATCCAGCCGCTGCGGCCTCCCCCCATGTCCGCGACACAGTGGTCGGTGGAGGGGCCGCCATCCGGCCACACACACCTCATGTCCCCATACACCGCGCCATAGCCCGGGTGGGCGTCGAGAAAGGCGACCGCGGTCTCCAGCCTCCTCGGCTCCCAGAGGTCGTCGGAGTCGAGGAATGCCACCAGTTCTCCGCGGCTGTGCAGGATGCCGTCATTGCGGGCGGCCGCGATGCCGCCATTGGCCGCGCGCGCCACCAGGCGCACGCGGTCGCCATAGGCGGCCACCACCTCCCTGCTGTCATCGGTGGAGGCGTCGTCCACCACGACGATCTCGTAGTCCCGGTAGGTCTGGGCGAGCACGCTGTCAATCGCCTCGCGGATGACATGTGCCCGGTTGTAGCAGGGGATGATGACGGAAACTCTGGGCATGTCGGTTCTCCTCCTACTCCGGCGCGGGGTCCGGGACGCGCGGCCGCAGTGCTGCCCGCCCCAGGCACCTCAGGTCGGCGCGGCCGGGGATTAGCAGGCCTCTGCCCTCCATCCCGGAGGCCGCGAGGAACCAGATGACGAGCACCGCGGAGGTGCATCCGTAGGCGACGCTGGAGGCGACCGAGGCGCCGGTGATGCCCCAGCGCGGGATGAGCAGGAAGTCCAGCCCGATGGTGAGCGTGACGCCCAGGCCGGCCGACCAGGTGAGCGCGCTCTGGCGGCCCTGCGCGATGAGGTAGGAACTGAGCACCCGCCCGGGGGTGAAGAACACCACCCCCGGCAGGAGGGCAAGGAGGGCCGGCCGGGCACCCGAGAAGGCGCGCCCGAAGAGCGCGGGGATCAGCACCGGGGAGAGGAGCGCCAGCGCCACGGCTGCGACGGCGACCAGCGCGGTGGCCTGCCGCGCGGCGCGGGCGGCGACCTGGGCGGTGGAGGAGGCCGGGCCCGCGGCGCGGGGAAAGAGGGCGATCGCCATCGCCGCGGGGAGCTGCCAGAGAAGTTCCCCCAGGCCGCTCGCCACCCCGTAGAGGCCCACCGCGTAGGCGCCGAGGAAGTAGTTCACTACGAGGCGGTCCAGGGAGAGATTGGCCCAGTAGGCGATGAGGCCGGGGTGCATCTTGAGGCCGAAGGCCGCGGAGGAACGGATGAGAGAGAGGTCCACGCGGCGGCCCATTCCCACACGACGCCCGATCCATAGGATCAGCAGGACCGAGACCAGCACGGGCGCGGCCAGGCCGGCCGCTACCGCGCCCAACAGGCCCAGGTGGAAGCCGAGCAGCAGGACCGCCATGAGAAGGAGGCCGAGCACCGCGCCGGCGATGGAGAGGAGGGTTCTCTCCCTGACCCAGCCCGCCCCCAGCACGACCGCGCTGCCGAGGGTGGCAAAGGTTCCGCAGAACAGCCCCGCTCCCGCCAGCAGCAGCAGGCCGCGGGGCACCCCGCGCAGCGCGGAGCCGGACAGCGCGGCGCTCAATCCCAGCAGTAAGAGCAGGCCGAGGGCGCCGGTGGCGAAGGCGATGACCAGGGAGGCGGTGAGGGCCGCTCCCACCGAGGCGCGGCGGCGGGCTACATGGTACATGAGCCCGGAGTCGGTGCTCATGGGGAGAATCCACCCCACCAGGCCCACGGTAAGCACGATCAGGGCGAGCACTCCCCGGCCGGCCGGCCCCAGCACGCGGGCGGTGATGATGCTGGCCGCCATGCCACACACCAGGGAGGCGCCCTGTGCCCCAAGGGTGAGGAGCGCGTCCTTCCCCAGGCTGCCCCTGGGGCCGACGGCCGCGGCGCCCGATCGGGCGGGGGCCTCCCCCACCCGATCGCCCTCAGGCAACGGCCTGACCCGAGTGGTCACCATCCTGTCCCTTCGCCTCCTTCCGGGAATGGCGGCGGTGAGACTTGCGTCGCCGCTTGCCCGAACCGTCGTCCTCCCGGTCATAGTCGTAGTAGTAATAGTAGTAGCCGCCATAGTAGCCGTAGCCGTAGCCGGCGCGGTGGCGCACCTTGTTGATCACCACGCCCGAGATGTCGTGCCCGATGTTGTTGAGCAAGGTGCGGGTGCGCTGGAGCGCGCGCCGGTGGGATTCCCCGGGCACGCACACGGTCAGCACCGCGTCGCTCATGCTGGCCAGCACCAGCCCGTCGGCCGCGGCGAGCAGCGGAGAACTGTCGAACACCACCAGATCGGCCTGGCTGCGGAGGTCGTCCAGCAGCTTCCGCATCTGGGGGGAGTCAAGGAGATCGGTCGGGTTGGGCGCGCGGTTGCCCGCGCTCAGGAAGCGAAGCCCGGTCTCCGGTATCACCTCAATGGTCTCCTCCAGCCTGGCCTGGCCGGCGAGCACGTCGGTCATCCCCTTCGCCCCATTGGTGCCGAGGAGACGGCGAAGAGACGGACGACGCAGGTCGCTGTCTATCAGGATGACGCGCCGGCCGCTGAGGGCGGCGGCGGTGGCGAGGTTGAGGGCGGTGGTGGTCTTGCCCTCCTGAGGGCCCGCGCTGGCGACCAGCACCACCCGCGCCCCCTCCCCCGGCGCGACGAATCCGAGGTTGTAGCGGAGAGTCCGATAGGCGTCTATCGCCCTGGTCGGAGGGTTCCTGACCCGCCCCAGGCTGACCGGCTGGGAGGAGGAGAGCATGGGCACGGTGGCCAGCACGGGGGCACCCAGCAGGCGGGACACGTCCTCCTGATCGCGCACGGTGTCGTCGAACTGCTCCTGCAACACCGCGAGCGCGATCCCCACCGCCAGGCCGCCGAGCAGCCCGAGGAACAGGTTGAGGGGGACGTTCGGCTTGATGGGCATCCGCGGCCGGGAGGCGGGTTCGGCCACCTCGGTGTTGCCGAGGGCCATCACCCGCCCCACCTCCACCTCCTGGTTCCGCGCGAGGAGGTCGGAGTAGATCTTCTCGGCCACCGCCACCTGCCGCTCGAGCCGGGCCAGCGCGACCTGCTGGGTGGGGATCTTCTGGAGTTCCTTCTCGGCGGCGGCGAGTTCGGCCCGCAAGTCCCGATGGCGGGCCTCCAGCGCGGCCACCTCCGCCTCGCCCTGGATCATCTGGCTGGCGAGGAGTTGCTGGACCGCGAGGTCGCCGCCTCCCGAGCCCACGACATTGGCGATCTCTCGGTCGAGTTGTTCCTTGGTGATGCGGATCTGCTCGTCGATCTGCTCCAGAGGGCCGGGGAAGGCCTCGGTATACTTCGCCTGGGCGGCGAGCCGCTTTCCCTCTAACTCGACGAGTCTGGCCCGCAACTGCTTCACCACCGCGTTGTCGCGGACGCGGCCGGTGGCGATGCTTGCGTTCTGCCGGCGCCACTGATCGGCGGACTTGGCGAGGCGCACCCGCGCCTCGGCCAGATCGGCCTTGGTCTTGTCGGCGTCGGCGCGCAGCGCGGCCACCCTGTCGAGCAGCGCACCGGCGGCCGCGTCGGAGGCGATGATGCCGGTGGCCTCCTTGTGGGCGCGGAGGGCGTTCTCGGCATTGCTGAGATTGGCGCGCGCCACCGCCAGTTGCTGGGAGAGGTAGCGGCCCGCGCTCTCCGCGGAACTCTGGGCCCGGCGGCGGCTCATGGCGACATAGGACTCCACGGCCGCGTTGGCGACCCGCTGGGCCTGCTCCGGGGAGCGGGCGCGGGAGCTCACCCGCACCAGCTTGGTCTTGGGCACCGCGTCCGCCCTCAACATCGCCCGCACCTGCTCCGGGCCGAGCGCGGGGCCGCCGTGGTCCTTCAGCCACTTGGCGGTCTCGCGGGCGGTGGATTCGCCCTGGATCAACTGCACGTGAGTCTCCAGGTCGGGGGCGGCCATCGCCGTCATCATCGGCGGCATCTGCTGGTCGCCGCCCAGGCCCCTTCCGTCGGCGACATCGCTGACCAACAGGGTCGCCCTCGCCTCGTAGATGCGGGGAGAGGTGACGGTGACCAGGCAGGCAATGGAGAAGACGACGGCCAGCGCACCCAGGACGGTCCACCTGCGCCTCAGCAGGACGCCGACGTAACTCTCCACCGGCGAGGGCGAACCCTCGAAGCGGGCAAAGGTGGCGACGGGGCTGCCCGCGGGATCACCCGCCGAGAGAGGGACTTCCCGGTACCGCGCGGGAAGCGCTCTTTCCTCATCACTGTGACTCATGCTTCACTCCTCATCTCTTCCGGGCCCCGCCGCGGCGGCCGGCCGCGGCAGGGCGCCCTCCGCGATCGATGTTCTCGGGTCCGGCCGAGGCCGAACCTACCGGCTGGCGGTGAACTGGATGTCGAAGGTGTGCACTCCGGTGCCGCTGGAGCTGTCCCACGTCATCACCCCATTGCTCATGGTGATCACGCCGGTCCAGGGAACGCCTCCCACGGTTCCCGAGAAGGTGCCGGTGGCGAAGGAACCAGAGCGGGTGATGGTGCCGCCGGCCTCAATGCGGTCCCCCGGGGTCTGCATCTGCGCGGTGGCGGTGGTGATCTCCACGGGCACCACCGAACTATCGGGCTTGGTGAGGGTGCCGGAGCCGGTGGCGGTCGCCACCAACTCGGAGACGTTCGGGCCCTGGGACTGATAGGTGTAGTTGATCACCATGGTGCCCCCCGGCCCGGTGACGGTGATGGTGCCGGAGCCCTGTTCCTGCCATCCGTCACCCACCCATTGGGCGGTGTGCTCGCCCTCCATGGTGCCGGAGCCGCTGGCGGTGATGGTCTCCTCACCGTCGCCTCCTCCGAAGGCGCCGCTGGCCGCCAACAGGCCCGCCCCCGCGACCGCGGCCCCGATGAAGGGAGCGTGAATCGCGGTGATGGCGGCGGCCCCGAGCACCGCGCCGGTGCTGAGGTCCACCAACTCGGCGGAGAAGCGGAGGGCCACCCCGGGCTTGGTCTCCTCATAGGGGAAGGTGACCTTGACCGGCTCGGATGCCCCCGGCGCGAGCGGTCCTCCCTTCACCTTGTAGACGCGGCGACGGGATTGCTCTTCGGTATCGCGGCCGGCGGCTTCGCCGCGGGCGGTCTTCACTTCCGCCTTCGCGCTGGCCGGGCCGGCCTCGACGATGAACCTGACCTCGTACTTGAGCGGCTCGTCGGTGGGGTTGACCACCAACGCGCGCAACTCGACGTACTTCTTCCCGTCGATCTCCACGATTCCCCATCCCCGATTGACGATCTGGGGCTGTTCGGGCGCGGCGGCCGCCGTCCCGCCCGCGAGGAACAGGATGGCCGGCACGCCGCAGAGCAGCATCGCTCTTCTCAGTCCTTTCAACATCTCCGTATCCTCCTTGTGACGAGTGCTCGTCTTTCGATTTCCCGCGTGCCGCGCAAGCGGAGCCGCGGCCCACCCTCAGGGCGCCAGGTATTGAATCAGGGGCAGCAGGGCCCACAGTTGACGACCGCGTTCTCCCTTTGCGGGCACGAACAGCACGTCGCCGTCCTGAAGCACCAGGTTCTGTCCGGCATCGCCCTTGCGGAGCAAACGGTCTATGTTCACGGGAAGAGAGGTGGGCTTTCCGTCCACCACCCGCAGCAAGGTGGCATCGCCGAGGCGGGCCGAGCCACCCACCCCTCCCACCGCGTTGAGCAAATCGAGCAGAGTGGACTTCTCCGGCAGCATCTGCCGGCCGGGCCTGGCGACATCGCCCATGGCGTAGACGGTGACCAGCGCGCGGCGGGGCACGGTCAGCACATCTCCGGGCTGCAGCAGGATGTTCTGGGAGGTGTCCCCCCGCAGGAGGGCCACCAGGTCAATGGGCACCATGACATCGCCGCGGGTGATCAGGGCGTGGCGCAGATCGGACCTGGGGAACTCGATCTCCAGGGGCAGGCCGTCCTTGGTGACCAGGCCGGCCTTCTGGATGGCCTCGAGGACCCGCACCTCCTGGCCCAGGGGAATGTCGAACATCCCCGGATCGGGCACCTCCCCCAGCACCAGGTAGCGCCGCGGCCGGTCCGCGTCGGCCCTGGTGTTGACCATCACCACGTCCCCGGGCTCGAGTTGGGCGCGGCCATCCGGCTCCTGCGGATTGTGGAGACGATTGAGGGGGACGGTGATGAACTCCCCGGTGCGGTACTTGACGATGGTGGCGGTGCCGTCGGCGCGGTCGGTGGGGCCGCCGGCGGCGGCCAGCGCCTGCATCAGGCCGGCGGCGCTGGTGATGGGGTAGACGCCGGGATTCTTCACCTCGCCCAGGAGGAAGACGCTGGTCCCCATCTCGCCGTACTTGCGGATGGTGATCATCACCTGGGGACGGCGCAGGAAGGCGGACAGGCGATCGCGCAGGTTCTGCTCCAATTCGGCACAGGTGAACCCGGCACTCGCCACATCCCCCAGCAGGGGAAAGGAGATGGTGCCCGCGCCGTTCACCTGAAAGTCGCCGCTGAGTTCGTCCTCCCCCCATACGGTGATGGACAGGATGTCCCCCGCGGCAATGCGGTAGGATCCCACCGCGGGCGGAGGCGGGGAGGGAGAGGGGCCGCTCCCCGCCTCCTCTGCCGCAGCCAGGAAGCCAACCGTCAGCAATATCAAACCAAGCCAGATTGACAGCCGCATGCTCTCGCTCCTCATCACGTCATTGTCCTCCCCTCACCCACCGGCCGAGGGGGCCGATCTCCGCGCGGGGCTTTCCGGCATCGGGCCGAGAGGTGACCCCGCCTCCCCGCGCCACCGCCGCCACGCCCGGCTCACCCCGGAGACCAGCACCCCGAAGGGCGCCTCGCCGGTGACCAGCGCGAGGAGGGTCAACTCCATCGCCACCAGGAGCGCGCCGATCCCGTCTATCGCCACCACCACGCCCGCCCCCGCGAAGGCGGCGGCCATGAGGTAGACCGCGAAGGCGCTCTCCCGGGCGGTGAGCCCCCGGGCGAACAGCCGGTGGGGCAGGTGGTCGCGGCCATTGGACTCCAGCAACGCGCGCAACTTGCGCAGCCCGGCGCGATGGCGGCGGAGGTGCACCACGATGATGTCCCACACCGGCACCGCCAGGGGCAGGGCGGCCACCCATGCCTGGGTGAAGGGAGGAGCGCCGCGGGCGGCGGCCATCGCCAGCGCCCCCAGCAGAAAGCCCAGCACCGTGCTGCCCGCGTCCCCGAGGAAGATGGAGGCGGGAGGGTAGTTGTACCGCAGAAATCCGAGGCAGGCCCCCGCCAGCGCGGCGGCCATCGTCGCCACCGCCCAGTGTGAGTAGACGGCGGCGATCACGCACAAGGCCGCGGCGGCCACCGCCCCGACGCCGGCCGCGATGCCGTCCGCGCAGTCCAGGCAATTGATGGCATTGGTGACGCCCAGCAGCCAGATGATGGAGATGAGATAGTTGGCCGGCTCCCACGGGAACCACTGGAAGCGGATGCCGGCCGCCACCACCCCCAGCGCGCCGGCCGTCTGGAGCATCAGTCTGAGGCGGGCGGAAATGGCGAGGCGGTCGTCTATCAACCCCAGGAAGAGGAGCCCCCCACCACCCCCGATCAGCCAGATGGAGCGAAGGTCGAGGGGCGCGAAGAGCAGATAGGCGCCGACCGCCGCGAGATACAACGCGAGACCGCCGAGCAGCGGCAGGCCGCGGCCTTGCGGCTTGCGCGGGTTGGGGCGGTCAATGAACCCGAGCCGGCCGGCGATGGAGCGCATCGCCGGGGTCAGCAGCACCCCCAGCGAGAGGCTCACACCAGCACAGGCGGCGATGGTGATGATCGGTCGCTCCAGCATCATGCCGCCGCCCCCACCAGCATCCTGCGGGCTCCCCCGAGCACTTCGCGGGCCGCCCGCAGGAGATGGTCAACTTCCTCCCGGGTGAGGGAGGGGTACAGCGGGAGGGAGACCGCCTGCTCGTAGTACCGCTCCGCGTTGGGCAGGCACTGCTCTCCCCGGTAGTGGTGGAGGGGCCGGTACACCGGCCGCTTGCACTCCACCCCGCGCGCGGCGAAGGCGGCGAGCGCCCGGTCTGCGCGCGGAACGCGCACCACATAGCGATAGAAGATGGGCCGGCAGTCCGGGTCGCGCGGAGGAAGTTGCAGGTCCAGGTCGGCCAGCGCGCGGTCGTACTCGGCGGCGAGGGCGCGCCGACGCCGCAGGAGTTCGGGAAGGCGGGAGAATTGGCTTCTGCCCAGGCAGGCGGCGAGGTCGCTCATCTGGTAGTTCCAGCGCACCTCGTGGCAATCGTGCTTATCGCAGGTCCGCAGGGACCGGATGCGCTCCGCCAACTCCGGATCGGAGGTGCACACCATGCCGCCCATGCCGGTGGTGATGACCTTGGTCGCGTAGAAGGAGAACACGGCGAGCGCGCCGCGCGCCCCCACCGGCCGGCCCCGCCACCGCGCGCCGAGCGCCTGGGCGCAGTCCTCGATCACCGGAACGGGGCTGTCCTTCACCCACCCCAGGTCGGCGGGATGCCCGAAGGAGTGGACCACGATCACCGCCTTGGTGCGCGGGCCGAGGCGCCGCTCCACCTCCTCAGGCAGCAGGTTGGCGGTCTCCGGGTCCACGTCACACAACACCGGGGCGGCCCCCGTCTGCTCGACGGCATTCATCACCGCCGCGCACGTGTAGGTGGGCAGCAGCACTTCGTCCCCCTGCCCGATGCCCAGTGAGAGCAGCGCCAGGTGAAGCGCGGCGGTGCCGGAGGAGGTGGCGAGGCCGAAGCGGTGCCCGATGAAGGAGGACACCTCGGCCTCGAACCGGCGCACTTGTCGGCCCGCGGCGAGCCATCCGGTGTGGAGGGCGGCCTCCACCGCGGCCGCGTCGTCCTGGTCTATGGTGGGGCGGGAGTGACGGATCATGCTACTGCATCCAATCGGTAGGCTTGGGTTTGCCCGACCTCCGCGGCCGGAACCGCAGTCGCGCCGCGGTGGAGAATCTCCAGCGCGCGGGGGCCCTCGTTGAACAGCAGGTCAACCAGAGAGAGGTCGGGGATGAATCCCGCCTCCGGAAAGAGTTGGCGGTAGGCGGGGCACTGCCACCTCTGGGCGAGGAGCCGGATGCCCGCCTCCTGGAACCGGCGGGCGTCGAGATAGGACTCCAGGGCGAAGGCGCCGGTGTAGTAGGCGTCGGCTCCCACCGCGCGGCAGATCTCGATCAGGCGGTCGGTGCTCTCTCCGGTGATCGGGAGTTCGGAACTCCGCACCAACCGCGTGGCGATCCCGAGGGCGGAGCACAGGTATTGCAGCAGTTCCCAGTTGAGGTCGTTGAGCCGCCGCCAGGAACGCTGGTAGAAGGCCAGCAGTCCCGGCGCGAATTGCTGGAAGTAGGGCGCGCGGGAGTAACTGAACTGGAGGGCGCGGGCGTGTTTCTCGTTCCACCCCTTCACCTCCGCGATCTCGATCTGGTCGAGAGTCTGGCCCAGGTGGGCGCTGACGGGGACGGTGAGGTATTTCCAGCCACCCGCCTGCTTGATCTTGTTGCGATTCTGGAAGCCGTTCTTGGTGTACTGGACGTCGTCCAGCACCACGAAGACATCCGCCCGCGCGATCTTCTCGAAGTAGCGGAGCCAGGGCAGATAATGCAGTTGATGTATCGCCGCGAGCATTCTCTCCTCCTCACACCAACAGCCGGTGGCAGGTAAAGGCTTCGGCCGCCTCCACCGCCGCCTCCGACCCCCGCAGCCTGGCCAGCCGCTCCAGGTTTTCCAGGCTTGCGTGGTGGGGGTCTTGCTTGATCTGGGAGCGGTGGCAGGAGTGGGCCTGCAGTTTCCGGTCCAGGTGCTCCCCGCTGATGTCCACGTAGAGATTGAACTGGCGGCGGGGAGCGGGGCTCCAGCCGAGTTGGGGGGAGTCGGCAGACAGCACCACCGGGACGAACGGCTTGTCGCAGGGTAGGTGCGGCCGGCAGGCCGCGAAGCCGGCCTCGAAGGTGGCCTGGTGGTCCTGGTTATAGGAGGGAGCCGGCAGGATCACCACCTCCGGCCGCACGCGGTCGATGGCGAGCGGGCTCTCCCGCTCGATCTGCGCGATCAACTCTCTCCTGGGGATCGCGTCCAGCCGCATGTGCCGCTCGGTGTCCGCATAGACGACGGTGTGGTCGTCCACCCCCAGGCAGCGCATCGCCGCCTCCAATTCGTTCAGGCGGGTGCGGGCGGAGACGAAGGACTGTTGCTGGTGATAGTGATTCAGATCTCCGACCGACATGATCATCACGTACACGGACACGCCCTCCGCCCTGGCCCGGGCGATGGTCCCGCCGCAGGAGAAAGTCTCGTCATCGGGGTGAGGCATGATCACGAGGATGCTAGATGCGTTGAGCAACTGGGCCCTCCTCCAGACGCTCTCCTCCCTCCCCCGGTATGGGGAAGTCGAGCGGTATTCGGGTCTGAATATCGAGATAGGCGAGCGCCCTGTCGGGGACGGCGCGGGGGGCGACGGAGTAGTGAGAGGCGCACCACGAGATGGTCTGGCGCAGTCCCTCCTCCAGGCTCACCTTGGGCGCGAAACCGAGCAGTTTGCGCGCCTTGGAGATCTCCGGGCAGCGGCGCGGGGTATCCTCGTGGCGCTGGCCATAGTAGTCTTCATAGGGCACCTGCATGATGGGCGACTTCGAATCGGTGAGCCGCTTGACGAGCAGGGCGAGATCCATGATGGAGGTCTCGACCGGATTGCCGATGTTGAAGGCCTCGCCGACCGCCTCGGGACGTTCGCCGGCGAGAATGGTCCCCTGCACGGTATCGCTGACATAGGTGAAACTGCGAGTCTGGCGGCCGCCGTTGTGCACGGTGATCGGCTCCCCCCGCAGCGCCTGCCGGATGAAGTTGGCGACCACGCTGCCGTAGCCGTTCTCGTTGAGGCGGGGCCCGTAGCAGTTGAAGTAGCGGACCACCGATACTTCGAGGCCCTTGCTGTGGTAGGCCCACGCCAGGTGCTCGTCAATCGCCTTGCTGGCGGAGTAGGACCAGCGGTTGACGAAGGTGGGCCCCAGCACGCGGTCGGCGTCCTCCGAGAGCCGCCCGCCATTGGAGCGGCCGTAGATCTCGCTGCTGGAGGTGATGACCACCCGCTTCCAGTGGCGGGCGCAGGAGGCGAGAACGTTCTCCGTTCCCCTGACATTGGTGAGAATGGCCCCCAGCGGGTCGGCGACGATGTGCCGCACCCCCACCGCGGCCGCCAGGTGGTAGACGAGATCCGCCTCGGACACCAGTTGGTCCAACTGCTCTGCATTGAGGATCGAGTCGCATACGAATCGGAAGCCGCTCTTGCCGAGGTGATGCCGGATGCTGTCGATGCTCCCCACCGCGAGGTTGTCCAGAACGCACACCTCATGCTCGCGGGCTCGCAGTTCGTCCACCAGGTGGGAGCCGATAAAGCCCGCGCCCCCGGTCACCAACACCTTCATTTGTCTGCCTCCCAGGGAAGCCGACCGGACGGGTGGGAGGGCGCGCCTCGCCGGGCTGGGGGGGGGCGGCGTGGAGTCGGGGGCAGATGGTGCTGCGAGTTGGCGTGATCCCTGGGCGTAGGCCGCAAGCGCTGCCAGCGAGGCCGCGGGCCGATGCGGGGATGAGAGATAGACGAAGGGCGGATTCCGCTCGGCCCGCCGTCTTCCGACGGCCAGCCTCCATGTTGTCCCTGTCCGATGCCGACTTCGCTCCTTACTGCGCGAAATGTGGATGGCACCGGGCGCTTCCGCGCCCCGTGCGATGTGTCGGCGGGCGCGTCAGCGCGCATGGCCGACACAGTCGAGGGAAGGGAACAACCGGCCGCCGTCATGGCGCGCGGCCTGAGACCCTCCCCGTTCGCCCATCCCCACCATCACAGGACGGATCTCAAGCCGGTTGGCCATGGGCTTGCGAAATCGGCGTCAATAAACCACAGGCCGGGGACCTCGGTCAAGACAATTCCGCGGCCAAATTGTCTACAACCCGCGCGAAGAGGCGACACGCGCGCGACAATGCGACAACACGGGAGTCCGGGGCACAGAGAAGAGGGAACGCGACGCGCGGCGAGAGCGGCATCGTCCCGTGACCGCTCTCGCCGCTATCCCACAGCACAGGCCGGCCCGGTCTGGCTACCTGACCCTCCTCCAGGAAACCGCGTCGAACTGCGGGGGGGCGGCGTCGTTGCCGGGCATCTCGACGTCCACCTGTTTGTAGGTGACGCTCAGGGTGCCGTTACACTTGATCACGTCCGCGGCCACTCCGCCGATGATCTCCGCGTTGCCGTTGCCCTGGAAGGTGCTGGGCACGTCCACGTTGTGGGCGTAGACCCAGCCCTCGATGCGACAGGAACCGTTCACCCTCACGCCCCCCGCGCAGATGATGGCGAACTCATCCTCGGGGTTGACCAGGGTGGCGTTGCCGTTGACGCGCACGGAGCCGGTGACCACCACCACCCCCGTGCCGCGGAACTGCCCGTTGATGGTGGCATTGCCATCCACGAAGGTGATGCCGTCCAGATCGGTGATGTTGCTGAAGTTCTGGTCTCCTTCGAGGATAGTGGTCGCGTTCGCCCGGTAGTAGGCCAGGTCAATCGCGGGCATGGGGATGCGGGGCTGATTGTCCAATATGTCACCGGTGATGTCGGGGTCCCCCTTGTTCTTGATGTTGCCCATCGCCGAGACATCTCCGTCCACACTGGGGCCGCCCTTGATGGTGATGTTTCCGTTGGCGTGCACGTCGCCGATCAAGTCGAAGGTACCGGACATGGTGAGGTCGGCATCGGAGAACAGGGCGTGCGAGAAAACGGGGTTCTGAGGCCCGTCGGGAGAGTCCAGGAACACTCCCACCACCTTGACCCGGGAGGTCCATCCCTGGTAGACGCCGTCGGAAGTGAGCAGGATGGTGTTCCCGGTGCCGCCCCACTCCTCGGCGGTCACAGTGAAGTGTCCGCCTGTGAGCGGGTAACGGGTCCAGGTCTGAGGCAGGCTGTCGGAGCCGTTGTTGTAGAGTTGCCACGCGGCGAAGTCAATGCCGGCCTCGGCGAGGTTGAACGCCGCGGTCTCCTTCTTGATCCGGCTGGCGTTGCTCATCTCCTGCACGGCCTGGGAGACCATGCTGGCCCCCAGGATCAAGATCACGAACAGGAAGATGATGGCGGCGATCAGCGCGAAGCCTCGGTCGCCGCGCCCGGCGGGATCTCTCGCTCGTATCAATGCAATTCTCATCTCTCCAACCTCCTACTCGGCCCGCGGCACGCAAGCCGAACCAGGTTGGGATCGGCGCCGGTGAGCGCCAACCGCTAACCATGGAATCACTTGTTTCTCAGATATGCCTCGGAGTGCGCGGTCTGCGTCCTGGCCTGTCCGTGCACCTGCGCGGTGGAGGTCATCCAGATCTCCACTCCCCAGAGCCTGACGTCGTCCGGCCAGTACTTGAACATGACCCTGGGCTGGCCGGTGTCCGGGTCGGTCGGGTTGAGTTCGGGGTGGATGTTGTCGGCGATCTTGATGCGGGGTGTGAAGTAGTACTCGCCGGGATGCTTGACCGCTTTCCAGAGGCAGTTGCCTTCTGCCTCGAGGGATCCGGTTTCGTCCGAGAGATAGAACATGACCCTATCGCCCGGGGTGAGGTAGTAGCCGTCCTCGCCGAGGGTGAGCACGTTTTCTCGATTCGCGTCCTTGAGCGGAAGCAGAAACACGATGTAGTCGGGGCCGTGCTCCTCGATCAGCATCGCCTCCCGCAGTTCGTCTGATACGCGTTGCACGGCCGCGGTGGCGGCATCATACGGGGGAAACCGCCAAATCTGCCGGTTGTAGATGTTCAGCACGGAGAAGTAGATCATGGAGGTCCCGTAGGCGAGGATCCCCATCACCCCCATCGCCACCAGCAGTTCGGTGAGGGTGAAGCCGCGGCAACCACGTGTTCGCATGAGCCTCAATCTTGCCATGGGTCCTCTCCTTAGGGCCGGTTGGCGATCATCGTCATCCCGAGGTAGGAGCCATGCAAGAAGCGGTTGCCACCCCAGGAAATCCACACGTAGACCCGCTTCAGGTTGGAGTAGGGCTCCCCCGTGTCGGGATTGATCTCGTCCGCCTCGGGGTCCTGATAGATGATGACCGCGCCCCTTCCGTTGTCCAACTCGTCCACGTCGAACCAGGCCACCGTTTCTCCCTGGAGGGTGTACATGTCCTCGGGAAAGAGAGCGGGGCTGATAGTGGCCCCGAGATAGCCTGCCTCCCGGACTCGCTCGAGTTCCTTGGCCGCGCGCGCGGCCGCGATGGTGTAGTTGACGGACTTCTTGTGGGAGATGGTGGCGTAGGTCACCATGGACCCAACCCCCACCAGACCAATGCCCAGGATGACGGCGGTGGCGAGCACCTCGATGATGGTGACGCCCGCACGCCTGCCCGCAGCGTCTCCTCTCCGCCCTGTCCACCGTGCCACGAGTGTTCTCATTTCGTTCCACCTGCCTCGCCGACAGTTATCAGGCCCTGCCCAGCAAACAAGCGCCCAGGGCCACAAGACCCCGGGCATCCAGAGATCCGTCTCTATTGCGGGCCCACCACCATGTCCCGCGTCCGTCACGCCACGAGGCAATGGACCCCGCGCCGCCGGCCTTCGCCGGCCGCGCCCTTTTGCGCCATCTCAGGCCTGTGTGCCCCTTGTCGGCGGCCCGTCGGGCTGGCCGCCTATCATCCACTACTTGGTTGTTCCATATTCCGGCCCAGCGCGTGAGACGGCCGGGTAACGGCCAGCATGGCTCTCCCGCCCTATTCTGCCGCAGAAGAGGTGTCAGCAAGGCTCTGGAGAAGCCTTCTCTAGGTGGCGAGAACCTTTGGGCGCTCGCACGGATAGCGATACACATATCGCGCAAGATCTTGACAAGCCGATATTGCTCGACGGCCCTCATCCGCTTACTATGGCGCTGAAGGTCCACGTTGCGGCGCCAGCCACAATTGCCGGGGGGGGATGGATGATGTGTGAAAACGGCGAGTCGGTCCGGGCGAGACACAGAGAACGCTTGAGTCTGCTTCGCACCCGTGGCGTGCAGCAGGTGTTTCTGGTGGCGTGTAACAATCCCCAGGCTTCTTGTCGCGCCGTCGCGAGCCGGATTTGGCCCATCGAGGAGGCCCCCGAGTTGCCCCAGGGAGAGTGCCCGCTGGCCGCCAATTCAGCGGACCAGGCGTGGGAGGGGTGTGAGTATTTCCCCTATTTCGGCGCTCTGGTGCTCCAGGCGGCTAGCTAGAAGTCATTTTGCTCTGTTGCAAAGGTGTTATGGACAGAGAGAGCTTGTTGCGATTCGTGAAGTTGGCTTTGGCGGTAGCGGAGAAGGAATTGCCGACCTACAGCCACCGCTTTGCCCCTCATCGCTATCAGTTGGCGCAATTATACGCCTGTTGTCTGCTGAAGGTGTTGCTGCGCCAAGATTTGAGGGGGATCGAGGCTTTGCTGTCGGTGAGCGAGGAGCTGCGCCGGGCACTGGGGCTGGAGCGGGTGCCGGATCA
>JALGTT010000192.1 GCA_029821235.1 Candidatus Hebobacteria bacterium
CCGCGTGCCCGGCCCCGGCGGATTCAACGCCTCCTGCAGCAACCGGTTGAGCCTCACCGTCCCCAGGTCCCGCTTGTTCATCGGCGTCAGCACCTGGATGTCCGCGGCGGTGAAGCCCTGCCTGGGCAGTTCTTCTTGGACGATCTCGATAATCCTCTCGGTTATCCGCCCTGGCGTGTCCTCGGACACCATGATGCAGTCGTCCCCATCGCGCGGATGTGAAGGGAAGACAGGGGGTTTGCCCTGGTTCACACGGTAGGCGTTCATCACGATCTGGCTCTCCCGGTCCTGGCGGAAGATCTCCGTCAGCCGCGCCACCGGGATCGCCTGGGAGGAGATGAGGATCGCCTGGGAGGAGATGAGATCCCGCAGCACCAGCCCCGGCCCCACGGAAGGCAACTGGTCCACATCCCCCACCAACACCAGGCGGGCGTCGTCCGGGATCGCCCGCACCAGCGCGTGCATCAGTTCGATGTCCAGCATGGAGGCCTCGTCCACGATCACCACATCCCCCTCCAGAGGCCTGTCCTCGTTCCGCCGGAAGCGCCACTCCACGGGGTCAATCTCCAGCAGCCGGTGGATGGTCTTCGCCGGCCGGCCGGTGAGCTCGGAGAGCCGCCGCGCGGCGCGGCCGGTGGGGCTGGCCAGCAGCACGCGGCATCCCGACTCCTCGAACACCTCCACCAGGGCCCTGGTGACCGTGGTCTTCCCCACGCCCGGCCCTCCGGTGAGCACCGATACCTTGTTGGCGAGGGCCGCGCGCACCGCCTCCCCCTGCTGCCGGCTCAGGGACATCTCCCCCACCCGCCGGTCTCCCGCCAGCCAGTCGCGCAGCACGCTGTCCGTGGCCTGCGCGCCCGCGGGCGCGTCCAGCAGGCGGCGGATGTGCCGCGCGGTCTCGTGCTCGGCCCGCCACAGCCGCGGCAGATACACCACCTCCGCGGCTCTCGCCCCCTCCCCGGGCTCCATCCTCTCCACCACCATCCAGCCCTGGGCCACCGCCGCGTCGCAGGCGTCGGCCAGCATCTCCGGGTCGTCGCACTCCAGCAGCTGCCCCGCGTACTCCAGCAGCCGCGGCTTGGGCAGAAAGCAGTGGCCCTGCTGCGCGGCCTGTTGCAGCGCGTGGCCCAGCCCCGCCTGCAGGCGCGCGGGGGAGTTCCGGGACATGCCCACCGTGCGCGCGATGCGATCCGCGATCTTGAACCCGATCCCCTCCACCTCGAGCGCCAGTTGGTACGGGTTGTCCTGCACCACCGCCAGCGCGTCGCCACCATAGTGTTTCTCGATGCGGATGGCCTGCGCGGCGGTGATCCCCATCCCCTGGAGCCGCATGAGGGTGCGCTGTTTGTCGTCCAGCCGCTGCCGCCGCCACCGCTCTGCGATCGCCTGCGCCCGCCGCTTCCCGATTCCGGGCACCTGCCTCAGTTGATCGGGATCGGTCATCGCGTTGAGGGTGTCGTCCCCGAACCGCGCCACCAGCAGTTCCGCGGTGGCCGGGCCGATTCCCCGCACCGCGCCCGATGCGAGAAATCGCTTGATCTGCTCGACGGTCATCGGCTGCCTGAGTTCATAGCGGCGGAAGCGGAACTGCTCTCCCCACTGCGGATGGGTTACCCACTCCCCCCACAGCTTGACCTCCATCCCCTCCCTCGCCTCGGCCAGGTTCCCCACCACGCTGACTAGTGACCCTTCTCCGCTCCCCTCGCTCACCCGCACCCGCGCCACCGTCCACCCGTCATCTGGATTGTGGTGGCGGACGGCTTCTACGATGCCGACGAGTTCGCGCGCGTCGTCTTCTTGGGTGTGCGAAGTCACGCGGGGAAGGTTCGGCGGCCGCGCGCGCGCGACCTGCCGGAAGGGGCATCTGACCTGGCATGGAACATCCCGACGCGAGCAACAAACGCCGTGTGAGAAAGGTCAAGGCCGACCATGGATAGCATGAAGCAGACCTTCCGCAACCCCGGCCCCGAGTGGCGCGGCGCGCCGTTCTGGTCCTGGAACGATGACCTCGACCCGGCCGAGTTGAGGCGGCAGGTGAGGGCGATGAGGCGCGCCGGGCTGGGCGGGTTTTTCATGCACAGCCGCGCCGGGCTGGTGACCCCGTTCATGGGCGAGCGGTGGATGGAATGCGTCGCCGCCGCGGTGGACGAGGCCCGGCGCCAGGGGATGCAGGCCTGGCTCTACGACGAGGACCGCTGGCCCTCCGGGTTCGGCGGCGGGCTGGTCGTGTCGCGCAATCCGGAGTTCGCGGCCAGGTATCTGGAGTTGACCGAGGGGAAGGGGGAATACCGGTTCGCGGTGCGCGTGCAGAACGGCGCGGTCACCGCCTACCGCCGCCTGAAAAAGGGTGCGCGGCCGCGCCGCGGGGAGCAAGTTCACTCGTTCAAGATCGGCGTTGCTCCTCCCTGCCCCTGGTTCAACGGCGGTCCCTATGCCGACAACATGAACCCGGATTCCGTGCGGGCCTTCATTGACGCCTGCTACCGCCCCTATGCCAAACGCTTCGCGGCGGAGTTCGGAAAGACCATCCCCGGCGTGTTCACCGATGAGCCCAACATCTTCAGCCTCCGCGGCCTCCCGCCGGCCCCCCGCCTCCCCTGGACTCCCCGGCTGCCGGCCGAGTTCAGGCGCAGGCGCGGCTATGACCTGATGTCGCGGCTGCCGGAGCTGTTCTCCGCCTCCCCCGCCTTCTCCCGCACCCGCCACGACTACTGGCGGACGGTCACCGAGTTGTTCTCCGAGGCCTACTGCCAGCAGATCGCGCGGTGGTGTGAGCGGCACGGGCTGGAGTTGACCGGGCACATGCTCTGCGAGCAGGAGTTCGAGAATGAGATACCGGTGGGCGGCGCGGCGATGCCCTCCCTCGCCCACATGCACCGACCGGGGATTGACATCCTCCGGGAGCAGACACACGAGGTGCTCACCTGCAAGCAGGCCTCCAGCATCGCCCACCAGTTCGGCCGCCCGCGCACCCTGAGCGAAACCTATGGCACCTCCGGATGGCACTTCACCTTCGAGGCACAGAAGTGGTCCGGGGACTGGCAAACTGTGCTGGGCATCAACACCCGCTGCCAGCACCTCACCCCCTACAGCATCCGGGGGATGAGGAAGCGCGATTTCCCTCCCACTTTCTCCTGGCACCAGCCCTGGTGGAAGCACTTCCGCATCGTGGAGGACTACTTCGCCCGCGCCACCTTCTTCACCAGCATCGGGCGGCCCCTGCGGGACATCCTGCTGCTCCACAATATCTCTTCCGCCTGGGCCGGACCGCCCACCGACGAAGACCGGCACCGGAAGGGAGAGCAGTTGCGCCTCATCGCCGAAGACCTCCTGGCGCTCCACTACGATTTCGACCTCGGCGACGAGATCGTCATGTCCCGGCACGGGCGCGTGAAGGGCAGGCGACTCCTGATCGGGAAGGCTGGCTATAAGTTGGTGGTGGTGCCGGAATGCGACACCATCTTCCGCTCCACCGCCGACCTTCTCCGGCGATTCCTGCGGGCCGGCGGCCGCGTGCTTTGCCTGGGGCGCCGGCCGACCATGATTGAAGGCAAACCGGCCCCCGAACTGGAGACGTTGTTCGCGCACCCGAACGTCACCACCATCGCGGCGAAGCGCGATGAACTGGAGGACGCGCTGCGCGCGCTGCTGCCGCGGCGCGTCTCCATCACCGGTGAAGCCGGCCGCCAGGCCGCGGACGTCATCTACCACGCGCGCACCCA
>JALGTT010000193.1 GCA_029821235.1 Candidatus Hebobacteria bacterium
TGCTCACCCCAGCCGGATGTACGCGCTGAGTCTTGCGGCACTTCGCACACCGATATCGCACTACCTCCACCTGCTCCACCTTCGGGTCCACTACCAGGCGAGTCTTCACTTCATGCCCATGGAACTTCCTCCCCCCACACCCCTCACAGCGCCCCGGACGCCGATCCGTCCTCTCTTCGGTCCGCGGGAATCGCAGCTCCGTTTCCATGGTCCGCCTTCCGCAAACTTATTCCTCCTCCGCCTCCTTTCTGATAACACCCCGCGCCGAACAGTTAGGGCGCTGCTTCTCTGTTGACGGTGGTACAGGGCCATGTTAAGATATGCGCCTATTCGGATATATATCTACTAGCATCAGCAACGTGGACGGCCGCCATCGGCCGGCTATAGACACAGGAAGGAGCCGGCGCGAACCACCCCGCAACCTGCCATGAACACACGGTGTACACCGGCAAGGGAGACGACGGAGACGCAAGCCGCGACGGAATGTGGCCGGCGCAGATGTTCGCGGCCGCGCTGGGTATGTGCATCGGGGGTTATGTCGCGAGTTACTGCGAGCACCACAACATTCCCTACGACGACCTCCGCATCGAGGTCGACAGGGAGACCGCGGACGCGCCCTCCCGCACCACCCGCGTGACGGCGAGGATAATCCTCGGCGCGAACATCTCGGAGAAGGACGCGCAGGGCATTCTGCGGGTGGCCGACCGGTGCCATATCACCAACAGCATCAAGCACGGGATGGACGTCGTGTGTACCCTGGCGAAGGGGGCAGGTGAGGCGGCCAATGACGGGTGACAGTTACAGCATTGTGGCTTGCGGGATACTGCGGCGGGAACTGACGTTCCTGCGCGAGAGCGGGTTCCTCCATGCAGACCGCATCCTGTACACCGGCCCCGGGCTTCACACCAAGCCGGACGAGTTGGAGAAGCAACTGCGCAGGCAACTCGCCCATGCGCGCCGGTCCGCCGAGAACGTCATCGTCGTCTATGGCAGCAAATGCTATCTCGACTCCAACCAGCCGAACAAGACCATTGATTCCATCATCTCCGAGGCGGGCGCGCGGAGAGTCCAGGCGGAGGGCTGCATAGACATGTTGTGTGATGCCGACTGTCGCCGGGAACTCTCCGGCGGCGACAGCGTCCTCTGGCTCTCACCGGGATGGATCGAGCACTGGAGGCGCATCTGGCAGCAGTACCTGGGCTGGGACGCGGCGGACGCAAACATGAATTTCCCCGGCTTCTACCGTCGCGCCGTCTTCCTCGACCCCCAGCCGCTGGGCGTATTCGACGACTGGGTCGCCAACACCCCGGAGAAGATTCTGGAGTTCTCCGACTGGAGCCGGCTCCCCGTGGAGAACCGGCCGGTCACGCTGGACCGGTTGAAGGGGTTGCTGCGGAAAACCATTTCCGAAGGTGCAGGAGAACAAGGCACGGAGCGATAGCGGGCTGTGCGCTCGCCAACAGGGAGGTGGAGATTGGCAAAGACAAGTGTCGCCCGCGATGAGCCCCCTGTTCCGGAGGACTTCTACGAACAGATAGAGCCCATGCTGTATCGGCGAATCGCCCGAGAGGTGCGGGATGCGGCGCGCGTTTTGGACCTGGGGTGCGGTGGGTGCGAGTTGGCCCGCCTTCTCGCGAGCGCGCCCGGCAAGAAGGTCACCGGGGTGGACGTGGACGGCGATGGATTCCCCGATGCGCGATCGGTGGAACCGCGCGTTCGCAGGAGGCTGCGCTGCGTCAAGGCCGACGCGCGGCGCCTGGGGTTCGTGAGGTCCGCAAGCATGGATGCCGCGGTCTCCACCTGGGCGCTTCACGAAATGAGGCGAGCCCCCGAGGTGCTGGCGGAGGTGAAGAGGGTTCTGCGAAAGGGTGGGGAGTTGCTGATCGTGGACTTCCCGCACGATTCACTCGCGCAACGTCTGTGGGATGAGGACTACTACACGCCGCAGGAGGTGCGGGAACTACTCAAGGAGGCGGGATACGCGCATGTCTCCGTGCGGCTCATCCAGCGCAAGCAGGTAATCTGGGCCAGGGCATTCCGGCCATTGCCAGAGGAGGAACAGGGTTGAAGATCGCGCTGTGCGGCAAGGGAGGAAGCGGAAAGAGCACCGTGGTGGCCTTGCTCGCCGAGGAGTTCCGTCGGCGGGGATGGAGTGTGCTGGTGGTGGACTCGGACGAGTCGAATTCCGGCCTGCATCGTCTGCTCGGGTTCGATCGGCCGCCCCGGCCTCTCCTGGACCTGGTGGGGGGAAAGAAGAACGTTCGGCGGGGATTGAAGAGCGGCTCGAGCGAAGGAGAGGGCGGCCCCGAATTGTCCGTGTTGGCCAGGCCGCAACTGCGACTGAGCGATCTACCGCCCGAGCACGTCGCGGCGCGGGACCGCACGCGACTGGTGACCGTGGGCAAGATCCATCAGGCATTGGAGGGATGCGCCTGTCCCATGGGTCTGGTCAGCCGGGAGTTCCTGAAGAAGATCCAGACACAGGAGGGCGAGGTGGTCGTGGTGGATTTCGAGGCCGGCCTGGAGCATTTCGGACGCGGCATCGAGACCAGCCTGGACGCGGTGATAGTGGTGGTGGAGCCGTCCTTCGAGTCGCTGGAGATGGCCGGCAAGGTCAGGGAATTGACCGAAGGCGCCGGCGCGAAGTTCCTGGGCGCGGTCGTGAACAAGGTGGAGTCCCCGGGCCTCGCCTCACAGGTCAGCAAGGAGTTGGAGGCGCGCGGTGTATCGCTCCTTGGCGTCATCCACCACCACGCCGAGATCGCGGCCGCCGGCCTCACAGGAGGTCCGGTCCCCTGGGAGTCCGCCCGGCAGGAAGCCGCGGGGATTGTCGACGCAGTGCTGGCCGGGCGGTAGCCGGCCGACCGATCATGCCGGTTCGCGATGCCCCCGGAACCCCCACAGGTGGGCCTCCGTGAGGCGCACCTGCACGAGAGAGCCGACCATCGCGTCATCCCCGGGGAACAGCACCACTTTGTTGGTGCGCGCCCGTCCCGCCAGCAGATTGTCGCCTCGCTTTGCCGGCCCCTCCACCAGCACCTCCACCACCTCCTCCACCTGGGCCTGGTTGCGCGCGACGCTGATGCGGTTCTGCATCTCGATGAGGCGTTGCAGGCGCGCGCCCTTCACCTCCGGCGCAACCTGGTCCGTGCGGTCCGCCGCGGGAGTGCCGGGGCGGGGGGAATAGGCAAAGGTGAACGCGCCATCGAACCCGATCTCCCGGTAGAGCCGCAGGCTCTCCTCGAAATCCTCGTCGGTCTCCCCCGGGAAGCCGACCATGATGTCGGTGGTGATGGCGATACCGGGCACGGCGGTGCGCAGTTCCCGCACCACCCGCCGGTAGTCCTCCACCGTATAACCTCGCTTCATCTCTCGCAGCAGGCGGTCGGTGCCGCCCTGGATGGGGAGATGGATGTGCTCGCACACCTTGTCCAGTTCGCTCATGGCGCGCACCAGATCCGCGCCCACGTCCCGCGGGTGACAGGTGGTGAACCTGATTCTCCACAGCCCCGGGATGCCGTTCAGCCTCCTCAGGAGGTCGGCGAAGGTCTCCTCGGGACGCAGATCCCGGCCATAGGCGAGGACGTTCTGCCCCAGGAGAGTTACCTCCCGCACCCCGCGCAGCGCTAGTTCCTCCACCTCCCGCTGTATTTCGCCGGGAGTTCTGCTCTTCTCCGGTCCCCTCACGTGCGGCACGATGCAATAGGTGCA
>JALGTT010000194.1 GCA_029821235.1 Candidatus Hebobacteria bacterium
GGACTTCACCGTCTACCTCGACCGCGCCAATCGCACCGCCAAACTAGTGCTCCAGGACAACGAGGTGGTGTTGAAGGAGGGCGAATGGAGCGACTGGCTTCCGGTCCGCTTCCCCATGCTTCCCCACCTCCACGAGGCCGCCGGCATCTGCCGCGTCCTGTTGAAAGAGGTCTCTCCCACCTTCAAACTTTACGTGACCCCCATCAACGTGGATCCCATGGACCCGGCGCTTCCGGTCACCGCGCCCCCGGAGTTCGCACAGGAGTTGGCCGACGAATTCGGCCGTTTCTACACCCAGGGCTTTCCGCACGACGTGAAAGCCCTGCGGCACGGGGTGCTCAGCGACGGCGAATACCTCGAGCAGTCCGACCTCGCCATGGCCGAGGCGAGGCGCATGTGGCGGGCGGCCCTCGACAAGTTCGACCGCGGCCTGCTGTTCCACTACTTCGCCACCACCGACCGCACCCAGCACATGTTCTGGCGCACCATGGATCCCCGCCATCCCGCCTACGACGAGCGCGCCGGCCGCGAGTACGGCCGGGTGATCCCGGACTGCTACCGCACGGCCGACGAGATCGTCGGTGAAGCCCTGGAGGCGCTCGACGGGGACACCACCCTCATCGTCATGTCCGACCACGGATTCATGCCCTACTACCGGACCTTCAACCTCAACACCTGGCTGGCCCGACAGGGGCTGCTGGCGGGAGTCGCTCCGTGGACCGGCGGCGCCAGCATCTTCGGAAACGCCGACTGGGAGCGCACCGTCGCCTATGCCATCGGATTCAACGCGCTCTACCTCAACCTGCAGGGCCGGGAGAGCTTCGGCTCTGTGGACTCCGGGGACCGGGAGGGGCTGCTCGACCGGCTGGCGGAGGAGCTGACCGCGGTGCGGGACCCGGAGACGGGAGCGCGCGTGATCGAGCGGGTGCATCGGGGCGACCAGGTATACTCCAACCCGGGCTCTGCCTCGGATCGCATGCCGGACCTGATCGTGGGGTACGCGCAGGGATATCGCTGCTCCGACGCCTCCGTGCTGGGGGAGGTGACGGAGCAGATGGTCGAGGACAACCGCGACAAGTGGAGCGGGGATCACTGCATCGAGCGCGCGCTGGTCCCCGGCATGCTCTTCACCTCGCGGCCCGTGGAGAAGGAGGCCCCTGACCTGACGGACGTGACCGCCAGCGTCCTCTCCGAGTTCGGGGTGGAGCCGGGCGAGGGCATGACGGGAAGACCCCTGTGGAGGGAAAAGAGCGATGTTCGGACCTAAGGTGAAGATCAGCCCCGACCTGTGGGAGCGGCTGACGCGCTGCGCGGAGAGCGCGGGATACTCCTCCACCGAGGAGTTCATTCAGCACACGCTCGAGCGCGCGGCCTCGGCGCTCGAGGAAGCCGATTCCGAGGAGGAGATCAAGAAGCGGCTTCAGGGACTGGGATACCTGGACTGACGGGAGAGCCATGGGCGTCGTGAATGCTGCGATAACCCGTATCTTCGATCTCTTCTTCGCCCCCTTCGCGGGCCTCGGCCCGTGGTTCGGGCTCGGCGCGGTCTCCGCGGTCACCGGGCTGGTGGCGATGCTGGTGTTCCGCGCCGCCTCCAACCAGCGGGCGATCGCGGCCGTCAAGAGCCAGATCATCGCCCATCTGCTGGAGGTGCTGCTCTACCGGGACGAACTCCGCGTCATCATGCGCGCCCAGGCGCGGCTGCTGAGGGACAACCTCAAGTACTTTACGCACGCGCTGGTTCCCCTCGCCTGCATGATCGTGCCCATCGGCCTGCTCATGGTGCAGACCGAACTGCGGTACGGTCACCGGCCCCTCCAGGTGGGCGAGGAGGTGTTGGTCACGCTCAGCCTCGCGCCGGGCGCCGACCTCGACCAGGTGACGATGACCGTCTCGCCCGGGCTGCGCGCCGTCACGCCGCCGGTCCGCATTACCACACTCAACGAGGTAGACTGGCGCATCGCCGCCGTCGCCGAGGGCGCGCACGAACTCCGCTTCTCCCTCGCGGGCAAGGAGTTCACCAAGCAGGTGGTGGTTGGGAAACGGCCCGGGAGGGTGGCCAGGGCGCGCGTCGACGACAATCTCTGGGCGCAGATCGCGAACCCGGGCGAGCCCCTGCTGCCCGGGGACCTGCCGGTCCGACAGATCGCGGTTTCCTACCCCAAGGCCGAGTTCGTCGTGCTCGGGCGCCGGCTGCACTGGATCTGGCCCTGGCTGGCGATGTCCATGCTCTTCGGCTACGCGCTCAAGGGCCCCCTGCGCGTCCAGATCTAGCCCTCGCCGCTCACCCGCCGCGCCACCTCTCTCCCCGCCAGCAGCCCGCTGGCGCTGGCCTGCATCAGTCCTCTGGTGACCCCCGCGCCATCTCCCACCGCGAACAGGTTGCCCACCTGTGTCTCCAGGCAGGAACTCAACTCCGGCCGCGCCGAGTAGAACTTGACCTCCACCCCGTACAGCAGGGTGTGGCGGGAGCCGATCCCCGGAGCAAAGCGGTCGAGCGCCTCCAGAGTCTCCAATATGCTGGACAGGTAGCGGTGGGGGAGGACGAAGCTGAGATCCCCCGGGGTGGCGCTCCTCAGGCTGGGCTGCACCAGCCCGCGGCCGATGCGCTTCGCGGTCGAGCGACGCCCCGCACGCAGATCGCCGAGTCGCTGCACGATCACCCCGTCGCTGATCAAGTTCGCCAGGCTGGCGAGATAGCGGCCATAGGCGATGGGGTCGTGGAACGGCTCGGTGAAGCCCGTCGTCACCAACAGCGCGAAGTTCGTGTTGTCGGTGCGCTGGTCGGCATAACTGTGCCCGTTGACGGTGACGATGCCCTCCGTGAACTCCTTCACCACCTCCCCATGCGGGCACATGCAGAAGGTCCGCACCCGGTCGTCGAAGGTGGGCGAGTAGTACACCAGTTTGGACTCATAGGCGACATCGGTGACATCGGCCATCACCTCCGCCGGCAACTCGACCCTCACCCCCACGTCCACCGGGTTGTCCACCCGGGAGAGCCCCAGCCGAGAGGCCTCCTCCGTAAACCAGCCCGCACCCTCCCGGCCCGGCGCGAGAATCACGAAGTCGGCCGGGTAGTGTTTTCCCTCCGTCGTCTCCACCCCCGCGGGGCCTTCCCCCTCCACGCGGACATGGGCCACCTCCTCATTGGCGTGCACCTCGACATTGGGCCCCAGCGCCCGGCGCATCTCCCTGAGCACCATCGGACACCGGTCGGTGCCCAGGTGGCGGATGCGGGTGGTGACGAACTCCAGGTCGGCGCGCGTCGCCCGGCGGGAGAGGTCGGCCATCGCCGCCTCGTTCGCGCCGTAGAGGTTCTCCGGCGCGCCGAAGCTCAGCCACATCCGGTCCACCTCCTCCAGCAGCGCGTCCACCTCCGCCCTGGACAGATAGGCCGTCAACTGCCCGCCGACCTCCCGCGAGAGCGTCAACTTTCCGTCCGAGAA
>JALGTT010000195.1 GCA_029821235.1 Candidatus Hebobacteria bacterium
GGAAAATGGTCGGATTCGTCGGTTGTCCTCCCGCGGAGGAGATAAGCGCTCGCCGGGCGTGCCGCCTGGTGGACCTGGACAATCCGGTGCCAGGGGCGCCCGCGGCCAACGAGTCGCTGCTGCCGCGCACCACCTGTCGTATCATTCGCCGAGTCCTCGACAATGCGCTGTACCTGCGGCCGGACGAGATCCTGATCGACGAGGGCTATGGCAAGTGTGACGCGGCGAGAGGGCTCGCCGACGTGCTCGAGGATGTGCTGGACATCCCCATCGTGCGCACCCGGAACGACAACCGCGTCCCGGCGGGGACGCCCATTTCGGATTCCCGGCTGCCTCTGTTGCGCAAGATGGAACTCATCCTCGACGGCCTGGTGAAGCCGGTGACCGAGAAACTGGAGCCGGAGCCGAATCCGCCGGCCGGTTTCTGGGGGGTGCCGGCGGCGGATTTCGCCATCTATGAACTGTTTCCGGCGGGGACCCAGGTGCTGGGCTGGACGCGCTGCCTGGAGAATCGAACCCCGGCCGACTGGGAGTTGGAGATGTGGGTGCCGGAGGGGATTCCGGTGGTGTTCTTCGCGCAGACCTTCTGTGCGAAGAACATCGTCGCCCAGCGGCTGGCACGGAAATACGACGGCCTCTATGTGGACGCGGATGGAGTGTTGTCCCAGCCGGTGAGGGCGAAGATCGAGGCCTTCCTCAGGTTCAGGGGGGTGGAGGGCTGATGGCGCGCCTCGGGGATTTCGGGACCACCTGGACCAAGTTGCTCGACACCGAAACCGGCGAGCGGCTCGTGGTGGCGACGCGGGAGGCGCACGACCTCGCCGTTGACATCGCCACCGGACACAATGCCCGCGGCCGGGGGAGGCGGCATGTCAATGAGTTGATCGCGCTGGCCCAGGGCGGCCTGCGCCTCATCCGGGAGCCGGAGTTCCTGTTGCTGGATGTGGGCTCGCGCGATATCAAGTACGTGCACATGCGGGAGGGGCGGCTGGTGGGCATGGACTGGACGGCCACCTGCGGGTCGCTAACCGGGTTCACGCTGGAGTTGTTGGGGCGCTACTATGGGTTGGACTATGCCAAGGTGCCTCCCTCGGACAAGGCAGTGCCGGTTACCTGCGGGGTGCTGGGGATGGAGCAGTTGTTCGAGTTGATCTCCCAGGGGCTCTCCGAAGAGGAGGCGGTGGCCCGGTTCGCGCGCGGCATCACCCTCAACGCCCACCGGTTCATCGGGGAGCCGCGCAGGTTTCACCTGTCGGGGGGAATGTGCGAGAACCCGCTGTTCCTGAGGAGTTTTCCCCAGGGCGTGGAGGTGATTCCGCTGGGGCGGTTCGTGTTGGTGGAAGGGCTGTTGCGGGAGATCGAATGCCCGGCCAACGGCCCGGGTGCGGAATAGTATTGCAGACCGAGACGCAGGGGAGTGCAAGGCGATGACACGTAGTCCGCTCTTGCTGGCGAAGGGGATGTTGGTGTACTTCTACCTCGCTCCGCTGGGGATATGGGCGCTCGTCGGAAGAGTGATCGCCGTCCATGAGGTGGCCGTCTCCTCCATGGCGGGGCGAGTCCTGGGGCCGGCGCTGGTGGCGGTGGGCGCGGCGGACTACATCCTGTCGCTGGTGCTGGAGCGCTCCATGCTGAGGCGGGCCGCGTTGCGACCAGACCCGGCACAGGGGGTGTTCACGGCCGCTCTGGCGGTGGGAATACTGGGGGCGAGCCTGGGTATGTACGGGGTGCTGCTCTCCGTCCTCGGACTGTCCGGTCCGGCGTTCATACTGTATGCGATGTGTATCTTCCACGGGGTGCATCTGGCGCTTCGGTGGCGGGATTACGAAGCCGCGGCCGCCGAAGGCGTTTCAGGGCAGTAGGGGGAGGATATGGGAATGAACGGTGATGAGACAAGGGAGAGGGGAGGTGCAGCCGGCCGGACAACCCTTCGCCTTGTCGGGGCCGGGTGGATTATGGTACAATTCCCATTGGCTGTCGTTGGGAGGAGAAACTGAAGTGCGCAGCGCGGCACTGGTAATTGGTGTCCTGATTGCGCTGCTGGCAGGATCAGCACTGTGGGCAGGTCCCTTCTCCGAGGTGCCTGCGGGGCACTGGTCCTACCAGGCGTGCTCGCGCCTGCTGGAGATGGAGGTGCTGTCGCCGCCGGGCGAGAGCACCGCGTTCTCGGGGGACCCCCAGTTGACCCGCTTCGAATTCGGCCTTTCTCTTCTGGCGCCGCTGTCCGCGCTCGAGAAGGAGGCGGCCTTGCTGCCGCCGAGGGCCGGGGCGGCGCTCAAGGTCCAGGCGGCGACCCGCGCGCTGGGCCTCACTCCCGAGTTGTCCGAGAGCGAGATCTCCGCGGCGGCCGCGGATCTGAGGTCACTGTTGCGCGAGTTCGCGGACGTGTTGGGCCCCATGGGGTTCGAACCGGCCGCGGCGGAGGCGTTGCTGGAGCCGCTGCTCGACGAAAAGGCGGTCCGCGCCTGGCGCGCGGAGGCGTTGTCGGGCAGTGACGCGTTGCCTGGCGCGCCCGCCCTCACCGCGCCGGCCGCCAGCCTTCGGGTTCCCTTCGCCAAGGGCATGGTGGCGCTGAGTTACGAGGGGGATACGAACTCGCCGCGGATGATGGACTTCATGGCGCTCTCGTCGGAGGAGGGACGCGGCGGCGCGGAGCCGCCGGCCCTGGGCGCGCAGCCGGCCCGCCGCGATCCGCGCGTTTCCCGGGTGCGCACCGCCTACGAGTATGACCTGACGGCGGCGCTCAGTTTGAGCCTCGCCTACGAGAAGATCGCCCGGCGCGGGGGCAACCTGTCCACCCTGGACACCGCCTCCTTCGCCTCCCTGGGCGTCGGCTACCGCCTCACCCCCTCCACCTCCGTGAAGTTGTCGTATTCACTGCTCGAGTATTCCAACTACGTGACGGACACGCCCCCGGTCCGCGACCACGTTGCCCAGACGGCAGTCACCATTGAGTTCTAGCCGGGCGCGGCTGATCGCGCTGCTGGCGATCGTGCTGTGGGCGGGATGGCCGCCCGTTCCCGCGGAATCTTCCCCAGAGGTCGTGACGGCCGAGGCCGATGTGGTGACATTGGACCTGGACGGCGACCTCATCACCGCGGAGGGCAACTCCGCATTGTCCTTCCAGGGGCTCTCCCTTCACGCAGACCGGATCGTGGCCGATCAGGCGAGCGGGCGGGTGGAGGCGTCCGGCTCGCTTTCTCTGGAGCAGCAGGGAAGGCGGCTGCACGGTGAGAGGCTGGAGTATGACCTGGGGGAGGGGCGCGGGGCGCTGACCAAGGCGAGGGTGGAGGAACAAGGGGTCATCATCCGGGGAGACAGCATCGAGTTCTCACCCGAGAGCCTCACCGCCCGCAACGCGACGATGACCACCTGCGACCGGCCGCATCCCCACTATCTGTTCAGCGCGCGGCGCATCTCGCTCACCGCGGAGCGTCCCAAACACGGCACATACCGGAACCGCGCGCTGTTCACTATTCCCAGTTATTCGATTCCGGTCAGCCGCTTGCGCGAGCCCAAGGCCACCCCGTTCCCCGTGACCGGGTTCAGCCGTGATGACGGGCCGTTTGCCGCCATCTCGTTCAATCTCGGAAAACCGGGCGCGCGGACGACTTTCGCGTATCGCTATACCACCTTCCGCGGTATCCGCGGGCATCTCGATCTGCGCCACACCCTGGGCAGCGCGGAGCTGGTGGCGGGCTACATCCGGCGGGAGGACGTGGCCGACGAGGAATTACACCCCGATCAGATCGAGTACAGCACCCGGAACGTGCTGGTCAACCGGGAGCCGGAATACGGGATTCGCCTGCCCGCGGTGCCCCTGGGCCGGTGGCTGAACTTGCGGGCGGAGTGGATGCGGGGAACCTACTCGGAGCGGTACTCGCGGGTGGTTGAGACACGGGCGCGCGCGGACCGGGACTCGGTGAGCGCGCTGGTCTCCACCAATCCGTACTCGCTGGCGAAGGGTGTCAGGGTGAGCCATGCCTTCGGCTGGCGGCGGTCGCGGTATTCGCCGGGCGAGGACCTCACGATCCGTCTGGTTCGCCACACGGTGAGCGTGGATGCGTCGCCGAAGGGTACGCTGTCCGTCTCCTACATCACGCGGCGCGGCTCCGGGGAAACGCCCTTCCTCTTCGACGAGATCGGCCTGGGGAGGGAGTTGCTGGCCACCGCATCCTACCAGGTGACCCCGTTGTGGGGGGTGCGGGTGGAAGAGGTG
>JALGTT010000196.1 GCA_029821235.1 Candidatus Hebobacteria bacterium
CGGATCATCTGCCGCGCCCGCACGGGGTGCAGATGCACGGCCGACGTGGTGGCCCGGCGGTATGCCTCGACATCGAGGTCCTCGCCCGTTACCGCGCGCATCCCGCGTTTCACGGCGACCGTCTCGATCCCCGGCACCAGCGCCTCCGCCTCCCGGCAGAAGGCCTCATCCCCGGACCCGAAAATGGCGCGCACCCCCAGTTCGCTCGCGCACATCGCCAACTCCCCGAACTCGCCGATGGCGAGGCCGTTCACCGTTTCTTCCAGGTAGTGCAGCGACTGGGTGTGGCAGAGATGACCATAGGGCGTGCCGGCCTTGGCGTGCTGGCCCACCCACACGACGGCATCGAACGAGGTGTCCAGCCCCAGAGGCCACTCCTCGTCCGCCCAGCCGCGCTGAATGCTGACACGCTGGTCGAGAATCCGAACATCGATCCCCCCCGGCCCGTGCGCGTCACACACCAATATCTCCGTCGCCCCTCCCTCCAACAGCCCCTCCACGGCCGCGTTGACCTCCTTCGTCAGCAATTCGCGGCCCTCCGCGTAGTGCAGTTTGCCGGGGGTGGTCCACTCCCAGTCCTGCACCCCGGCCACCCCCTCCACATCGGTCATCACGAAGACTTTCATTTTCTGCTCCCTTGGCGCTTGCGCGCGATACTTTGCCCTCACCTCACGAACAGCAGCACGATCAACTGCGCGGCCAGCGCCCTCATCAACTGGGTCAACGGATATACCGTGGCATAGGCGAGGATTGGATCCCGTGTGCGCGTGCCGGAGGAGGCGAACGCCAGCGCCGGCGGATCCGTCATGCTGCCCGCCATCAGCCCGCATACAGAGAAGTAGCGCAGGCGAAGCCAGAATCCTGCCAGGAAAGCGCCCACCGCGGCGGAGGCGAGGGTGATCGCCGCCCCGCACGCCATCCAGTACATCCCGTCTCCCGCCACTGCCCACCTCCCGCAGCAGCAGATTCGCCCGCGGCGGCATGCGGAAGGTGAGGGGCCCGATGCGCGGAAAGCCCGTCAGGATGATCGCCACCAGCATGGGCCCCGCCGCCAGCCCCAGGCGCAGGGGCGCGGGGAGCCCCATCACTGGCACCGGAAAACTCCCCACCACCAGCCCGAGGGAGATGCCCAGAAACAAGGTGAGGGCCTGCACCGTGGTGGTCTGCTGGTCCGCGGGCTGGGAGACCTCGAAATCCGTGACCGGCTGCGAGGCCCCGCCCTCCCGCGGCCCGCCCTCGCCGGTGGTGCGCCCGAAGAACCGCCGCATCACGATCATGGTGAGAATCAGCCCCAACATGCCGAACGGATAGGCCACCGCGTAGCCGAGTCCGGGCAGATCTCCCATCCCGCTGGTGTACCACGGCAGGCCGGTGAGCGCCGTCTGTGCCGCGCCCAGGCTGGGCGTGTTGGTGGTGGCCCCGGAAAACAAGCCCACCGCCACCGGCATGGGGACATGGGTGAACCGCCCGACACACACCGCCAGCACCGCTCCGGTGCCCACCACCGCGGCGGCCGTCAGGTTCATCAGCAGTCCCTTGCTGCGCAGAGACGCCAGAAACCCCGGCCCCACCTGCACCCCGACGCAGTAGACGAACAGCACCAGCCCCAGGTCCCGCGTGAAATCCAGCACCTCCACCGAAGGGCGCAGCCCGAGGTGCCCCAGCAGGAGCCCCGAGAACAGCACCCCGGCGATTCCGAGGCGGATGCGGGCGAAACGAATGCTGCCCAGCAGCAGGCCGAGGGCGGTGGCGGCGGCGATGATGAATACCGTAGACACGCTGCTCCCGCCGCTCACCCAGTCTTGAAGCCACATTCGCGGTGGTGTCCTTTCCAGGTGGATCGCGGCCGAGTATAGCGACGCGCCGGAGCGCCGTCAAAAACCACCGCGGGCATCCCCTTAACGGGGCGGCGCGGTTCATGCTATCATGTGCGCTCCACGGAAAGGCGAAAGGAGGCATCGGCGAGCATGGGTAACAACAACGCAAAGGCCGGGTTGGAGGATATCGTCGCCTGTGATTCCCGCATTTGCTTCATCGATGGTGAGAAAGGGAAACTCCTCTATCGCGGCTATGATGCGATAGAGCTCGCCGAGCGCAGCACCTTCGAGGAGGTGGCCTATCTGCTCTGGTACGGCCGCCTGCCCGGCAAAGTCGAGTTCGACGCCTTTCTCGACGGCTTCACTGGAAGCATGGAGCTGCCCATCCGGGTGACCATGGTGCTGCGGCTCTTCCCGCGGATGGCCACCCCGATGGAGGTGCTGCGCACCGCGGTGTCCTCCATGGGCCACTGGGACCCGGACAGCGGCAACACCCGGCTGGACGCCTGTCTCCGCAAGGCGCAGCGTCTCACGGAGAGGATGCCCCTGGTGATCACCGGCCACCAACGGCTGCGCGACGGCGACGAGCCCATCCCGCCGCTTCCCGGCAAGGGGATCGCCTTCAACTTCCTCTACACCCTTCAAGGCACTCCGCCGGACGAGGAGACCGCGCGCATCCTGGACGCCTGCCTGATTCTGCACGCCGACCACGAACTGAACGCCTCCACGTTTGCCGCGCGCGTCACCGCGGCCACCATGTCGGACATGTACTCCTCGGTCACCAGCGCCATCGGCGCGCTCAAGGGGCCTCTGCACGGAGGCGCGAACGAGCAGGTGATGCTGATGCTCGAAGAGATCGGGGACCCGGCGAAGGCCGAGAAGTGGGTGCTCGACGCCCTGTCCCGCAAGCAGAAGATCATGGGATTCGGCCACCGCGTCTACCGCATCGAGGATCCCCGCGCCGCGCTCCTCAGGCGCTATGCCGAGCAGATGTCGCAGCGCACCGGCGAGATGAAGTGGTTCGAGATCGCCAAGGAGGTGGAGCGCGTGGTGACCGCCAACACCAAGGTGCGGCCCAACGTGGACTTCTACTCCGGGATCGCCTACCACCTGATGGGCATTCCCAGGGAACTCTTCACCCCCGTGTTCGCCATCAGCCGCGTCGTCGGCTGGACCGCGCACATCCTGGAGCAGTGGCAGAACAACCGGCTTATCCGGCCCCGCGCCAATTACGTCGGGCCGACGGAGCGCCACTACGTGCCGATTGACGAGCGGGAGGGATAAGCGCGGCCGCCGCTCATCGTTTCACGCCGCCGAGTCGGGGACATCCCGGCGCGCGGCCATTTCTCGGGTCATCCAGCCGCGACATTCCACGCCCCTCCGTGTCTAACCGCGCCGGAAACGGCAGCGATTACAGCCCAGTGTCAGGAGGAATGGAGCGGTGTTCGAGCCGATAGCGCGCGGCGGTGTCGTGATGGTCCCCCTCTTGCTGTGCAGCGTGATCGCGCTGGTGGTGGCGGTCGAACGCTGGCTCTATCTGCGCCACGCCAGGGCGGACAGCGGGAGGCTGATGAGCAAGATCCGGGCCGCGCTCGACCGCGGCTCCCGCGAGGAGGCGCGGGGGGTGTGCGAGGCCACCCCGGGGCCGGTGGCCCGGGTGCTCGGGGCCACCCTGGCCAACTTCGACATGCCCAAGGACGACCTGCGGGAGGTGGCCAGAGAGGTGGCCCTCGCCGAGCAGCCCGTGCTCGACGGCCGGCTGCCCGTGCTCGCCACCATGGTCACCGTCTCCCCCCTGCTCGGCCTGCTGGGGACCATCTCCGGCCTCATCAAAGTCTTCCGGGTGATCGCGGGCGGTGACATCGGCGACGCGGCCGCCCTCTCCGGCGGGATCGCCGAGGCGCTGATCACCACCTTCACCGGCCTCTGCATCGCCATCCCCTTCCTGGTGATCTACAACGCGCTGGCGGGCCGGGTGGATGCCCTCACCCACGAGATCGAACTGCGGGTGACCGAACTTCTCAACCTCCAGACCAGAGGAGGAGGTGGGCGATGAACGGTCAGTCCGCCTGGGGAGGCTCCCTCCTGCCGCGGGGCCGGCGCCGGCTCCGTCCATACCTGGACCTCACGGCGATGATCGACGCGGTCTTCATCCTGCTCATCTTCTTCGCGGTGACCACCACCTTCGCGGGGGCGCGGGCCGGGCTGCCTCTGAAGCTCCCGTCTGCTAAGACCGCCCGCCCCGTGCCGACCCGTGTGGTGGTAACCCTGTTCCCCGGCCAGCCGGCCCGCGTGGGCGAGGAGACGGTCGCGAAGGACGAACTCGGCCGGGCGGTGAAGGCCGCGGCGAAGGGTGACACCGAGGCCCAAGTAGTCGTGGTGGCCGACGAGAAAGTGTCGCTGGTGGGGGTGCTCGACGAGGTGCGCGCCAGCGGCTTCCACCGCATCGCCCTCGCCGCCACACCGGAGCGAGGGGCAGACGAGGCTCCGCAGCGCTGAACGCAGAGGGTTCCCGATGTCCGCTCGACAGCAGGCTCTCAGGAAACCGCCGATGGGGGAGGCCCAGCGGTACCGGGTCGCCACTGGATGTCCGCTCGACAGCAGGCTCTCAGGAAACCGCCGATGGGGGAGGCCCAGCGGTACCGGGTCGCCACTGGGGTCTCCTTGGGCGTCCACGCACTGATCGTGTTGTTGATCGGCCTGTTCGCCGGGCGTGCCCCGGCCGCGCGTCGGGTGTTGATACCCATCGAACTCACGGTGGCCGAGCGCGCGGCCCCCACGCTCACCCCGGGCGGAACTCAGGCGCCGCAGGCCGGTCCGAATTCAAGGCCGGCCGCGCAGGCGGTAAAGCTCCCTCCCAAGCCCGCCGCCAAGGACGCCGAGAAGAAGGCCGCGCAGTCGCCTCCTCCTCGCATCCTGACCTCCAACAAGTCCGATG
>JALGTT010000197.1 GCA_029821235.1 Candidatus Hebobacteria bacterium
CGTCTCCGGGCCGCGCGCCGCCGCTGGTGATCAGTTGATCCCGCGCCACCTCGCCCAGCATGCAGCCCACCAGGATGGGCCGGTCGAGGCCCAGCGTAACCTCCGTGTGTCCGCCCACCGCGGTAACGCCCAGGGCGCGGCAGGCCTCTGCGATCTGGTCGAAGATGGTCCTCGCCGCCGACTCGTCCGCGCTCTCCGGCAGCAATAGCGACCCCATGAACCACCGGGGTTCCGCCCCCATGGTGGCGATGTCATTGGCGTTGACGTTGACCGCATACCAGCCGATCAGATCCGTGGCGAAGGTGATGGGATCGGTCTTCGCCACCAGCAGCCGGTCACCGAACTCGATCACCGCCGCGTCCTCCCCCACCCTGGGCCCCACCAGCACCCGCGGGTCACCGCCCGGCAGGCGGCCGAGGAGATCGGACAGCAGATCGGGAGGAAGTTTTCCCGGTTTCATAGTGATCGCCCTCTCTTCCGCTCGACGAAACCGTGTTCCCAGGCGCTCCGTCGCCTGCTCGTTGCGGCCGGCTGGTTACGGCCACGGGAAGAACGGCGCGGGCACATTCCACACCGCCGCCAGCAGCGTCCAGAAGACGGCGGAGGTGAACTCCCCGAAGATCAACCCGAGGAACAGCGGCCGCGCCTTAGCATACAACTTCATCCCCCCGAAGTGCAGCACCATCCACTTGCATACCCACGCGATCAGCATGGGGAACCAGAACACCATCGTCGTCCACGAGGTGGAGAGCGCGTAGCCCAGCGGATGAAGCGGCCAGGAGGCATAACGAAACCTCATCATCGCCAGGAACGAAGTCACCACACCTCCCACGATGAAGGAGGCGATGGAGCCGACCATGGGTCGTGTCTCACCTTGGAGGAATGCTGCGTTCTCCCTGAAGAACTGTATGTTGTTGCCCCGGTAGGGGAAGGAGTACATCCCCAGCGCGCCCCGGTGATAGGGGAGCCACAACTCGATCACCGCCGCCACCGGAATGGACACCACCAACGCGATCACGAATACCCAGAGCAGTTTCCTTCGCGCCACGCCGATCTCGTCGCCCAACTTCTGCCCGTCGAGGAACCCGGTGAGCACCAGCCCGCGCAGGTCCCGGGTGAACATGGCGTCGAAGAAGGCGATGCTGGTGAGGGTCCGCGGCCCGAGCGAGGCCGGTGGAAGGACCAGCGCGCTGATGTCCATCGGCGTGAAGCACCCTTCGGCCATCGGAAGGCCCGCCTCCGCGCAGCCGCGCGCCATGATGATCGCCTCCACGAACACGTAGACGACGAGGGAGAAGACCGCGAACGCAATCCCGACGCCGGCGCCGCCCAGCCACACCGAAGCCGCCACCATCCCCGCCAGCAGCCCCCACACGGCCACCCGATGGGGCAGCATCTCCTCCCCGCCCGTGGGCCCCGCGCGCGTGAACGCCCTCCTCAACACCTCCTTCAGATGGGGCAGGGCCACCGCTCCCAGATAGAGCACCAGCATGAAGTAGGCGCCCATGGTCTGGTAGTCCATATATCCGTTGCCGCTTCCATGGGGAGTGCTGATGGGCGGAAAGGCGAGCAGGGAAAACATCACGTCCTGCCCTTTGGCGAGCATGTGGAAGAACCAGAAACTGAACAGCAACTCCGTCGGCAGCAGGTAGAAGAATCCGACCGCGCCAAGGGATAGGTAGGCATGAAAGAAGGTGACGTCTGACCACGGCCGCGCCGACCCCAGCATGGCATTCAGATCGATGTCCACATTGATGGCGGGCAGCGCCGGATAGAGATTGTGCAGGCCGTTGAGTTGCTGAAAAACGACCGCCCTGGCTGCTCGCGTATCATTTCCAGGGGCAGCTGCACCAGCGGGTATGAGAGCCGCTCGCTGTCCTGCCACTGCCGGCGCAGAATCGCGGACAGGCACAAGAACACCAGATACACGGCGCCGATCAGCAGCAGCCAGTTGGCGAGCGGCCTCACCCACAGCCCCCAGGGCAGCCGCTCCCCCTCTTGGAGCCCCTCGTAGAACGCGCTCGCCACGAACCCTCTTGGAGCCCCTCGTAGAACGCGCTCGCCACGAACTGATGCGGTCCCCCGGCCACGTCCCACGGCACCAGCCGCTGGGGGATGTTGGAGAAGAAGAACTCCTCCCACCGATTGCCGGGATTGGCGAAGTAGTTGACCCCCACCAGGCTGGGCAGGAGATCCTCCATCAACCCACGCGAGGCCACCATGGAGGCAATCAACATCATGCAGTAGATGACGACCAGTTCCGATGGGCGCAGAGCCAGCCGCGGGGCCAGGCGGCGCATCCCCTTGGTGAGCAGCGTCAATACGAACAGCGCAGCCACCACCACCGGCGGCAACTGGAGGAATCCGATCATGATCTGGCCGGTGACCAACTCCGCCCAGGCCACGATAAGGCAGACCAGGGCAATGCACACGATTCCGATCAGGACCGACCGGACGGTCATCCCTCTGCGCTCCGGTCCGTCCCACGGCTGCCACACACCACCTCTGCCGCGGCACGGTCGAAATTCACCCGCGGGGCCCCAACTCGCCACATCGGAGCCGCACGGCCACGACAACTAGTACGCCGGGAAAAGGGTCGTCTCCTCTGCCATCGCGGCCGCCATCCCGGGGATCAAACGTCCTTTCCCCTTGCCGCGAACCACATCGTGCCCAAGATCCCGAAGAAGAAGGCGGAGAGAAGGTTTACCGTGGGGCTGATCATCCACAGGAACGCGCCGCCAAACGACGCCAGGGACACGATAAGGTCCCGGATCAGATAGTACGCACCAAACACCGACGCCTTCTGCTCTTCCGGGGCCAGGTCCAGGATCAGCGCTTTGCGGGTCGGCTCCCCGAACTCCTTCATCCCCCGCAGAATGAACACAGGCAGCAACACCCAGAACGAATGCGCGAACAGCAGGACCAGCGGAAACAATGTGAAGAAGAGGAAGCTCACCAAGATGAACGGCTTCTTCGCGCTTCGATCCGCGAAGTACGCCACCGGAATGTAGACCAGGATGGCGGTGACCATTTCTATGCTGGTGAGCAGGCCGAACTGCATGGCGCTGACCGGATGCTGGATGACCTTCATGGACCAGATCACGACGAAGGCCGCGGGGATGTGTCCGCAAAAGCGAATGAGAATGTCGGAGACCAGCAGAGACCGCAACGGTTTGGACATTCTTCGCAGCAACGTAACAGGGTGACTCGTCAGCGGGCCCTTGTCGGCCCCGAGCCCGCAGGCCGGCCGCTCCTCCTTGATCAGCACGTGCTGCACCGGAAGTGCGATAGTCGCCATCACAGCCGCCACCGAAAACGCCACCCGCATTCCCAACTGCTCTCCCAGGACCCCGATGAGCGCCCCGCCCAACAGCGGCCCGACTGCCCTCGGCACTCGCCTGATCAAGGAGTGCATGGATACGCCCATAGTCCGCTTGCTCTGCGGCAGCACCCTCGCGATCAAAGTCAGCATCGCCGGAGCCGAGATAGCAGACCACGAGATGAACAGGACCGCTCCCGCGATCACCGCCTTCCATGACGGAAACAGAACCACGATCAGGAAGCCGACGATGGCGACACAGTTGAACAGCATCAGCGCGCGCTTGCAGCCGATGCGGTCGGAGAGATATCCCCCAGGGAAGGAGTACAGGGCCGACAACAGGGTGTCCAGCCCGCTCAACAGCCCCACCGAGAGCGCGCCGCCGCCCAACGCGTAGAGGTAGATGGGCAGGAAGCGCTCCCCCATGCGCTCGCCCAGGTCCACCAGCAACACCACCGCCAACACCGCCACCACACTGCGACGAAGACCCAGCAAATCAACTGCCCGGCGAAACGCGCTCTCCTGCTTCTCCCCGCCGTCGCTCATGTCAGAGATGTCCTTTCTGCACTCGACGCGCGCTGTCCTCGCCCACACCCACCTGAAGGTTCTCCCTCCCTCCCCGCCGAACCGCATCGCCGGAGGACAGCGTGCGATGAACTTGCTTTCCGATGCCGCGATAGCGGAGATCAACCGCGCCAGCCTGGAGTTGTTGCAGACCATCGGCGTGAAGGTGGATCACGCCGTTGTTCTGGACAAGCTCCTGAAGGCCGGGGCGAAGGAAAAGGACGGGAGGGTGCTCATTCCCTCCGATCTGGTGCACGACTGCGTGGAGCGCGCGCCTCGCACCATCCGCCTCGCCGACCGACGCGGTGGCTGCGTCGAGGTCGGCGCGGACGGAGGCACCGTGTTCTGGGGAGGCAACTCCCTCTGCATCGCACGGGGACGCGAGCGTCGTGAGATGAACTCCCAGGACCTCGCAGAGTTCACCCGCCTGCTCGACGCGCTCGACCACGTCCACGGAGTCGTGGGCACCAGCCTGGCGGATTACCCCCCACAGGTGCGTGACTTCGTCGGCTTCCGCATCCTCGCCGAGAACTCCACCAAACACCTGCGCCCGGTGATCTTCTCGCCCGACGGCCCGGAGGCGATCATCGAGATGGCCGAGGTGCTCGCCGACGGCGCATCCCTGTCGGAAAGCCCCATCGTCAGCTTCGGCTACTCGATCGTCAGCCCGTTGCATTGGACCTCCAGCGCGCTGGAATTGTTCCTTCGCACCTCCGGGCGGGGCCTGCCCATGATGGTGAACGCCGAACCCATGGGCGGCGGAACCGCTCCGGTGACCCTCGCCGGGATCCTCGCGCAGGCGAACGCGGAGGCGCTCTCCGGCATCGTCATCCTTCAGGTGCTGGAGCCGGGGCGGCCCTGTGTCTTCAACCTCGGCTTCGCCCACATGCTCGACATGCGGTCCGCCCTCGCCACCAGCGGGGCCGCCCAGGACGGCCTGCTCGCCGCCGCAGGCGCGCAGATCGCCCGCTGGCACGGCCTCCCCTCCGCCTCCTGGATCAGTTCGGACAATTCGATCTGTGACGAGCAGTCCACGCTCGAAAAAGCCACCACCTGCCTGATGCACGTGCTCGCGGGCGTGAACATCGTCTGGGGCATCGGGCAGCTCGAAACCGAGTTCACGCTTTCCCCAGAGCAGGCGGTGCTCGACAACGAACTGGCGGGGGTCTGCCTGCGCGCCCAGCGCGGGATCGAGGTGAGCGCCGAGACCATCGCCCTCGACGTGATCGAGGAGTGCGCGCTCACCGGCGACTTCCTGTCACACGACCACACCCTCTCACACTTCCGGGAGGAAATCGCCAAGAGCGACCTCACCTCACCCCAGCGCAGGGAGGACTGGCTCGCCGCCGGCGCCCCCGCCCTCGGCGACAAACTGCGCGACCGCGTCGCCGACATCCTCTCCCGCCCACAGGAGCCATGCGTCACTCCAGAGCAGAGCGCAGAACTGCGGAGGATAGAGGAGAGGTGGATCAATAGGTTGAGTGCAGAGACATGACGCCGGACCGCGAC
>JALGTT010000198.1 GCA_029821235.1 Candidatus Hebobacteria bacterium
CCGGCGAGCGCCGACAGAGAGTGTCCACGTCCACTCCGCCGAGCAGCGCCACCCGGTCGCCCCAGCGTTTCTTCACCTCCTCGATGGGCATGATCACATCCTCGAAACTGTGCTTCCCGTCAATGCCCACATAGTCAATCAGGTCGTCCATCACTGCTTCCAGGTTGCCGCAGGAGTGCAACAGGAACGGCTTGCCTCGTGCGTGCACGGTCTCCGCCAGCCGCTTCTGCCAGGGGAAGACGTACTTGCGCAGGGCGTCGGGAGAGAGCAGCGTCTGGGTCTTGAAGCCCATGTCGTCCCCCAGGAACACCGCCCCCACCGCTTCGTAGGAGGCGAGCCGGTCGAACACCTTGAGCAGGGTCTCCCCCACCCGGTCGAACATCGCCTGCACCAGATCCGGTTCGTCAACCATGGCGTAGGAGAGCGGACTGTAGCCCATGATCCACATCACATTCTCCAGCACCCCGCCGGGCCCGTGCGGGATCAATTTCATTCCCTCCGGCAGGGCCTCCGCCGCGTACTCGATGGGCGCGAAGTGCTCGTCTTTGGGTTCCAGCCACTCGTAACGCTCAAAGTCCTCCCAGGTTTCTACCACGCCCTCCGTTTCGGTGATCCATTCCCGTTCTGCCATGGGCAATTCCGCGGTGTCCTCCGCCGAGACGTTTCCGAACGTGAGCAGGAAACTCGTCCGACAGGGCACGTAGTCGTACCCCAGGCGATAGAAGAGCTCGGCCACCTCCCGCGCCTTCGTTCTCGGGTCGGAGGAGAAGGGCGCCTCCCTGATCGCCACCATGGCGGGTTCGTCTATGAACAACTCGATAAACGGCACTCGGTCTGGCACGCCCCTGCGAAACACGGTCTCCAGGCGCGAGAAATCCGGGGCCAACTTGAAGTCGGGATACGGCACGATCTCGTCAACCTCCCCAGCGCCCCGGATGTTCGATGTGGATTCCAACTTGATCGAGGATCCGGGCCACAAAGTAATCGGCAAGGTCCTCCAGGCTCTTCGGCTTCTCGTAGAACGGAGGCGCGGCCGGCATGATCACCGCCCCCGCCTCGGCCAGCGTGGTGAGATTCCGCAGGTCAATGATGCTCAGGGGCGATTCCCTCGTCACCAGCACCAGGGGCCGGCGCTCCTTGAGGCACACCTCCGCCGCGCGGGAGACCAGGTCATTGCCCAGCCCGGCAGCGATGCGTCCCGCCGCCCCCATGGAGCACGGGATCACCACCATCGCGTCCGGAACGCTGGAGCCGCTGGCATACCGCGCGGAGAGGTCCTCGGGGTGGAAGTGCATCACCTTCCCCTCCGCCTCCCGCGGCAGACCGTTCACCTGGAGGCTGTCGAAGTCCACCGCCCAGCCGCGCTCCTGGGCGGCCACCCGCGCGCCCTCCGGCGTGATTACCAGCGCCAGCCGGAAGTCCTGAGCCGCGGCGGCGCGCAGCAGCCGCTCCGCGTAGATGGTGCCGCTCGCCCCCGTCACTGCGATCAGCAGTTCTTTCATGTCATCCCCTTTCCAGGGTCGAGTCCGAGTTTCGGCCACAGGGCGTCCATTCGGGCCTTCACCTCCGGCGTCATCTCGATGGTCTCCGGCCAGGGCCGGGCGAACCCTTCCTCTGGCAGTTTCCGGGTGGCGTCGATGCCCATCTTCGAGCCGAACCCGGGGGTGGGGGCCGCGTGGTCCAAGGTGTCCACGGGGCCGCGGATGAAACACACATCCCGCTCCGGGTCGATGTTGCTTCCCACCCGCCAGATCACCTCGGAGAGGTTCTGCACGTCCACCTCCTCGTCCACCACCACGATGACCTTGGAGAACATCAACTGTCCCATTCCCCAGAGCCCGTGCATCACCTTGTGGGCATGGCCGGGGTAGCGTTTGCGGATGCTCACCAGCGCGAGGTTGTGGAAGATCCCCTCCACCGGCAGGTTGAGGTCGATCACCTCCGGGAGCTGCATCTGGATCAGCGGCAGGAAGATGCGCTCCGTCGCCTTCGCCAGGAAACAGTCCTCCTTGGGCGGGCGGCCCACGATGGTGGCCGGGTACACGGGAGAGGTGCGACTGGTGATGCAGGTGCAGTGAAACACCGGATAGTGGTCCGCCGGAGAGTAATATCCGGTGTGGTCGCCGAAGGGGCCCTCCTCCCGCAGTTCGCCTGGCTCGACATAGCCCTCCAGCACGAACTCGGCGTCGGCGGGCGCCTCCAGGTCCACCGTCTTGCACCTCACCACCTCCACGCCCTCGCGGCGCAGGAAGCCCGCGAACAGCAGTTCGTCGAACTCCTCCGGCAGGGGCGCGGTGGCCGCGTAGATGACCGCCGGATCGCCGCCCAGGGCCACCGCCACCGGCATCCGCTCGTTCCGCTCCTGGTAGCGTCGGTAGTGCTCGGCCCCCACCTTGTGTGGATGCCAATGCATGCCCGCGGTCTTGCGGTCATACAGCTGCATGCGGTACATCCCCACATTGCGCTGCCCGGTGTCGGGGTGTCTGGTGATCACCACCGGGAGGGTCAGGAATCTCCCCCCGTCCTGCGGCCAGCACTTGAGCGCGGGAAGTTCCAGCAGATTCGGGTCCTCCTCCACCACCTCCTGGCAGGGGGCGATCCGCACCCGGCGCGGGGCCCAGGAGGCCATCTCGCTCAGCCGCGGCAGCGCGCGGATCTTGTCCAGCAGGGAGGGCGGCGGGGTGGTGTGGAGCACCTCCCGCATCCGCTCCCCGATCTCGTCGAGGTCACGCACCCCCAGCGCGAATGCCATCCGCTCCCGCGTGCCGAACAGATTCATCGCCACCGGATGGTGAAATCCCCGCGGGCGCTCGAACAAGAGCGCGGGGCCGGCCGCGCGCACCACGCGGTCGGCGATCTCTGTCATCTCCAGGACCGGGTCAACCTCGACGGTGATGGTTCGCAGCTCGTCCCGCTTCTCCAGCGCGCGAAGATAGTCTTGTAGTCCTGCAAATGGCATTCTCTTCGGCCCCCTGGTCTGGGGTGAGGGGTTCTCTTCCTCCGCGCTCGCTTCCTGCCCGCCGATGTGGAGGCAGGACCCATGCCAAGAATGGGGAATCGAGGCGGCACTGAGCGCGAGGCCTGTCTCACCAGCGAACTCCTCGCGACGATCCGGCAGCGCGAGCTGCGCGTTGACGAGATGGTGTTCCCGACCGCAGCCCGCGGCGCGTGGCTGCCCTGGGCCTACTAGGGAGGGCGCGAGCACGCTACCGCGCGAACTCCGCTCCCCTTTTCAGCGCCGCCAGGTTGATGTCCAAGAGGCCGGCAAACCGCTTTCCCGCCGCCCGTCGCATGGCCTCGATCAAACTCTCGGTGGACACCACCGGCCGACGCGCGAGAAACGCCCCCAACATGATCACATTGGCGACGCGGTGATCGCCCAATTCCTCCGCCGCCCGGCCCGCAGGGAAGGACAACACCTCGCAG
>JALGTT010000199.1 GCA_029821235.1 Candidatus Hebobacteria bacterium
CCGTCCTGCTGCACCTGGGCGATGGCGCGGATGAGGCACTCGGCCCCGGTCCGTCGGCCGCCGTAGATGGATCCGATGTGCACCAGACGGAGGCAGTGGGGCTCGCCCGCGAGGGTGTGGCGCGGCAGGCTGGAGTCGAAGGTGAGATAGAAGGTGCGCAGTTTGCGCGCGAGGCCGGGATAGCGCTTTCCCAGGTCGCGGGCGAGGGAGCGAGTGGTGGTGACCACGGCGTCGGCGGAATCGAGACAGGCCTCGAAGGCATTCAACTCCCGCTTGCCCGGGTGGGTGCCGATAACCGGCCACGGATCCTCCAACTCCAACACCCAGGGGCATTGGAACTGCCGCGCGAGGAAACTGGCGGCCACCGGACCGCCCAGGGTCCAGTCGGCCACCGCCCAGATCATGTCCGGGGTCTCGAAGTCGGGGAAGGTGAGATACCACCCCGCGGCGCGCGCCCCCCAGCCGAACTCCGGGTCCGGCCGGAGCAGGGAGAGGCGGGCGCCCCACCACGACAACTTCCGCATGAGCGGAGAATCGGCCCAGGACGGATACCAGTAGCGGGTGAACGGCGTGCGCCGCACCGGGCCGGGGAATCGCTCGGCTGCCGATTTCGCCTCCTCGACATAGGGGCCGGTGAGCGGACCCGCGAGCAGGGAACTCCGCCACCCGAGGGGGGCGAGTCCGTGGGCAATGTCGAGCACGCGCGCGGTGGGCCCCAGCCAGCCGGTGGTGAAGGCGCCGGGCCATATGATCAGCAGATGGCGGGGCAGAGGACACTGCCTGTCGGAAGGAGCCTTATCTGACGATGTGGTCGCGGTTGGATTCATGGTTTCTTCCCCCTCATTGGCGCCAACTGGTCCCCGACTCTGCCGGGGCAAGGAAGGCGGCCTCGTGCGGAGCCTCCGGCAGGAAGGAGGCGGCCGCCCAAGTGCCCGGCTCGGCCAGGACCCAGAGGTAGTACTTGTCCGGGGAGAAAGTGTAGGTCGCCACCCGGACCATTCCCTCCCGCACGGACCGAGCATAGATCTCTTGTTCCCAGGGGAGCATGGCCTGGAAGGCATCGGGCGCGGCCGAGATGAGCACCACCAGGTCCGGCCTGCGAGAGAGGATGCGGGCCGCGTCCCGCCGCCCGGTGGTGGCGGTGTCGGGGTCGTTCAGCCCAAAGGTGTCTATGGTCTTCCACTGGGAGTAGTAGGGAACGGCCCCTGCGTCGCCGATGGCGAGGACAGGTGTGCGGTTCTCGGGCCTGAGGGAGGCGAGGCGCTTTGCCAGCGCCAGGTGGGCGTTGCGCATGCCCGTTCCATATGCTCTCTTCTCGGCCAGGATATCCGGCAGGTCGGTGAGCATGCCGAGTGCCGCCACCACACAGATCGCCCATCCCGCCCCGCGCCACTGGAACGCCGGGCGCGGGGAAACCGCGCGCAGCCACTCCATGAGATGGGCGGCCCCCACTCCCGCCACCACGCACCCCAACGGAAACAGGGGGAACAGGAACCGCAACTGGTAGGCCATGATGTGGTGGGGGAAGAGGAAGAACAGCGACAGGCCGGCCGCCGCGGCCGCGGCCGGCAGGAACGCTCTCGGCAGGCGAAGCACTCCGAGAAGGATCAAGATTCCGATGTGCAGGCCCAGGAAGGCGGCGAATACCGCGACATCGCGGGCGCCGGCGAGGGGAGTCTGGCCGGCCACCTTGACGTAGAACGGAAGGGGAAAGAGCAGGCCGTAGTAGTCCGTGCGCCAGAAGAAATAGACGAGGCCCGGGACTGCGTAGAGCGCGGCGACCGCGCCCGCCAGAGCCCTGCGGGCCCGTCCAGGGGCCACCAGCAGGGCGGCCGCGATGCCCGCGAACACGAGTATGTTGCCCTCCGGTCTGGTCAGCCCCACCAGGAGGGCGGCGAGCGCCACCCCTTTGGCGCCCACCGCCGTGGGCTGGGACAGATACCCGGTCAGGGCATAGAGAAACACCGAGACCAGGAGCGTGAACAGCGCGGTCTCCATCCCGGAGACTGCGTGCACCGCGGCGGCCGGGGTGCAGGCCAGCACCGCCACCGCCGCCGCGCCCGCGATATCGGGATGAGCCAGCCCCACCCGTGTCGCCAGACGCCTGGCAAACGCGAACACCACCCACAGGCACGCCAACATCGCCGCCACCCCGGCCGCCTTTGCGAAGGCCACCGCGTCGATCTGCAGGAGATGCGGGATGGTCAGCACCACCATCCACAGGAAGGTGGTGTAGCCCTCGACCGGGGGTTCTCCCGGGTTGAAGGTCGGGCCGAATCCCTGCGCGAAGTTGCGGGCATAGCGCAGGGTGATGTAGGAATCGTCCACCGTGAACAGCGGCCAGAAGAGACGGCACAGGGCGAAGAAGACGACCAGGGCCGCGAACACGAATCCCATCGCGGCCAGGCGCGGGTGGAGTGAGCGGGGCTGCGCGCCCCCGCCCGCGAGCCGGCTCTCCGCGGCCGACGGACTTGAGTTCACCGTACTTCACCTCCGACCAGACTCTGGATAGTGGTCCTCCAGTGACGCAGAGGACGAGTCAGGGCCAGGAGCGGCTCGGCCAGGAAGGGCGCCCGGGCGCGGGCCAGCGCGAGCGCGGCCAGTAGCCAGCGGCGGTCCTCCCAAGCGACCCGCGCGGCCTGCGCAAGCGCGCGGCGGGCATCTGCGGGAAGGCCGGCGCGGGCGAGTTGGCGCGCGTATTCCCAGTGGGAGAAGAAGAGCGCCTTCCGCAGCGCGCGGCGCTCCCCGCGGGTGAAGGGCCGGCCGCTGGCCAGCCACTTCTCGGTAAGGGCCACCTGCCAGTGGCAGTCCAGGGCTCTCTTTCCGCGGCCGGGCTCGGCACACCGCTCCATGCGGTAGACCGCCACCTCCCCCGGGAGATAGCCGATCCGGCACGACCAAGCCAGGCGCAGCCAGAAATCCCGGTCCTCCCACCTGGGGAGGGATTCGTCGAACAACCCCACCCGGTCGAAGCAGCGGCGGCGAAGGGTGATGGTGTTGGTGTGCCAGAGTTGGCGCAACACCAGCGGCTCGAACACCCGTCCGCTGGGGAAGCCGCGCCCCGGCCTCCTGGTGAGGCGGCCGTCCTCGTGGAGTATCGCCCAGTCGCCGTAGGCCGCGTCGTATTCGGGGTGGCGGTCGAGGAAGGAGACGACGCGCGCCAGCCGCTCGGGGAGATAGAGGTCGTCGGAATCCAGGAAGCAGACGAACTCGCCCCGACTCTCCCGGATTCCCGTGTTGCGGGCGGCGGCGGGGCCGCCGCAGGGCCGGCGAATCAGGCGCACCGGTTCGCCGAAGGTCTGCACCACGGCGGCGGTGTCGTCGGTGGAGCCGTCGTCCACCACCACCACCTCGAAGTCGCGGTAGTCCTGCGCGAGGACGCTGGCGAGCGCCTCCCCCACCACGTCGGCCC
>JALGTT010000200.1 GCA_029821235.1 Candidatus Hebobacteria bacterium
TAAGCGCACCCCCGAGGAGGCGATCGCGGAGAACCAGGCGGCGATGCGGTGGTATGCGGAGCGCGGCATCCCCGTGGAGGTGAACGAAGCCCACCACTGGAGCATGAGGGACTCGCACGACACGCTCTCCGTGGTGATGGCCTACCTCGCCGCCTACAATGCCCGCGCCATGGGGGTGAAGCACTACATCGCGCAGTACATGCTCAACTCGCCCCCCTCCATGTACGGCGGGATGGACCTGGCGAAACTCCTGGCCCAAATGGAGATGGTGGAGAGTCTGCACGGGGACAATTTCGTCTCCATGCGGCAGGTGAGGGCCGGTCTGCTCCATTTCTCCCCCGACCCCCAGGTGGCGAAAGGACAACTGGCCGCCTCCACGGTGTTGGCCCTCGGCCTCCGCCCCCACATCATCCACGTGGTGGCCTTCTGCGAGGGAGACCATGCGGCCACCGCGGACGACGTGATCGAGAGCTGCCACATCGTGCGGGGCGTGTTGCGCAACTGCCTCTTTGGGATGCCCGACCCGACCGCCGACCCCAAGGTGCAGCAGCGGAAAGAGGAACTGCTGGCCGAGGCGGAGGTGCTGCTCACCGCGCTGCGCACCCTCGGAACGGGGGAAAAGGACCCGGCTGGGGGTGTTGGACGCGCCCCACCTCAAGGGCAACCCCTTTGCCGCCGGCCGCCTGGAGACCCGCACCGTGAACGGCGCGCTCTGCGCGGTGGACCCGGAGACCAAGCGCGTGCTCAAGGAGAGCGAGCGGCTCCGCGCCCTGCCCGGCTTCGACGGTAAAGCCCTGCCCGAGTGACCCGCCACCACGTCTTGTAGGGCGGATATATCCCCGAGCATCGCGAGGGGTATACCCGCCGCCCGTTCTGCCTGTCCGCCGTAGTCCGCCTACGGCGAGCGGAGTCATTCCGAGCTCGAGTGCCGCAGGCACTCGGCCGTAGGAATGCGAGGAATCCATCCGGCGACGCACGCGAAGCGCGTCGCCATGAAGATACGTGGTCCAATCAAACGGCAGACGAAGAACCCTTGGCGGACCATGGTGCCCTTGCCCCGCCGCCTGTTCTGTGGCGCAGATTTGCAATCTGCGGCCGTTCTGTAGGGCGGGCATTCCCATGCCCGCCGCCCGCCACGCAACTACTCCAATTCGAACAACTCCACCGCGGTCCCGCGGTTCACCTTTTCCCGCAACTCCTCGGGGGCCTTCACCGCGTCGAACAACTTGTCGTAGAACTCGAAATACGGCTGGAACCCCTCGTTGCCCGGGTTCTCGAAGATGACGATATCGCTGGCGAACAGCACCTTGTTGAGCGTCTCCGTGTCCAGGTTGCCGTTGGGCGCGAAGATCTCCCGCCACATCAGGAGCGAGCGGCGGTAGGCGGTGCCCCCGCTCAGCTCCGCGTGCACCATCGGATTGGACCAGGTGATCTTCCACGCCTCCTCCCACCACGGGTTGCCGAAGTGGGCCATCAGGATCTTCAGTTTCGGGAAGCGGCGGGCCATGCAGTCCACCGCCGCCGGCCGCATCAGGGAGATGTCGGTGGGCCGCGGCTTCTTCGGCACGCCGAAGTCGTCGAGCCCCCGCGCGAGATAGCCGGTATGGAACATGCACACCTTGCCGTGCTCGGCGATGGTCCGGTAGAGCGGGTCGTAGCGCGGGTCGCCGTAGGAGAACTGCGGGTCGATGAACTTGATTCCCTTCGCGCCCCAGTCGAAGCACTCGCCGATCTCCTTCACCCGCACCGCGTCGATGTCCACCCAGGGCACGGGGATGATGAAATCGGGCATCGCCTCATAGGCCTTGCGGCAGGGCTCGGGGTCGGCGATCAGCACCGCCCGCTCGATCCCCTGCTTCCGGCACTGGGCCACATAGTCGGCCGGCGATCCCTTCAGTTTCTCTATGTCTCCATGGGTGTGAGCGTCAATCCTCATCACAGTGCCTCCTTGCGCGGGACTCGGGACTCGTCTCGCGCAAGGGTTATCCGCGGCGGCGGAGATTCCTGTCCCTCCGCGCGGCCGATCACTCGCTGCGCCTCAACTCGGGCACCCGCCACCAGGCCAGCAGCGCAGACGCCAGGCACACCGCCGCCCCCGTGCCCAGCGCCAGCCGCGGCCCGATCCACTCCGCCACCGCGCCGATCTCCAGGTTGCCGAAGGGCCTCATGCCCGCGAACAGGAGGGTGCGGAGGCTCATCACCCGGCCGCGCAGGTCGTCCGGGGCCATCCGCTGGAGGGCGGTATTGGCCACCACGTTGAAACTCATCGCGCCGGCGCCCACCAGAAAGAGCATCACCAGAGCGGCGTGGTAGGCGGGGGCCGCCGCCACCCCGCCCAGCATCAAGGGGAAGAAGATGGAGCCGAAGGTGGCGATCACCCCCAACTTCCAGAGGGTGGCCCCGCGCGGTGAGCGCGACGGCGGCCAGGAACGCGCCCACCCCTGGCACCGAGAACATCACCCCATAGGCCTCCGGCCCCACGTGGAACACATCGCGCGCGAGTACGGGCAGCAGCACCATGTAGGGCATGGCGAACAGGCTGGACACGCCCAGCAGGGCCAGCAGGGTGCGGGGCACGGGGCGGCTGGCGGCCCAACGCAGCCCTTCCCCGATGTGCGGCACCAGCGCCCCCGCCGCCGCGCCGCCGGGCGGGCGCGGGGCGATGAAGAGCAGCGCCGCCAGCATGGGCAGGAAGGTGATGCCGTTCACCAGGAAGCAGGCCGCCACCCCCGCCTTCGCCATCAGCAGCCCCCCCACCGCGGGGCCCACCATGCGCCCGGTCTGGAAGGCGGTGGAGTTCAGCGACACCGCGTTCAGCGCGTCCTCGTGACTGGCCAGCTCGATCACCATCGCGTGCCGGGTGGTCATGTCGAAGGCATTGATGGTCCCCAGCACGCCGGCCAGCACCATCACGTGCCACACCTGCACCAGCCCGCTGTAGACGAGCGCGGCGAGCGCGAAGGCCTGCATCATCGCCGCCGTCTGGGTGACGAGGACGATATTGCGCTTGGCGATCCGGTCCGCGATCACCCCGGCCGGCAGGCTGAACACCAGCATGGGGAAGGAGGCGCACGCCCCCACCACCCCCAGGCTGAGGGGCGAATTGGTCAACTCCAGCACCAGCCACCCCTGGGCCGCCATCTGCATCCAGGTCCCCATCACCGAGATGATCAGCCCCGCCCAGAAGATGCGGAACTCACGGTGCCGAAGCGCGCGCAGCGCCCTCCGCCTCGGGCGGGCGGCCTCGCTTCCCTCCGTCGTTCCAGGTGGCAGGTTGCTGGACAAGAAGTCTCCTGCGGGATCTCGTTTCGGGGACGGCAGGGGGGCCGAAAGCAAGGCCGCCCTGCAGGCTTGCAGGGCGGCGCCGTTGCCGGCCGATGCCTGATGCTGCGTTCAGCGTTCTCGCGGCGGCGTCAGGCCCGCGCGCTGGAGCGCCTCCCGGCCTCCCGCGCTGACTAGATACTCCACGAACGCCCGCGCCACCTCTGGCCTGGGGGCGGTGGCGATCACGCCCGCCTGGTAGGCGATGGGCTGGTAGTAGTCGCAGGGCAGTTCACCCACCAGGCGGATCGTCTTCGGGGGCCGTCCCGCCTCCAGCAGGCAGTCCTTGAACACCACCGCCGCCTCCGCCTTGCCGCTGAGGAGTTCGTCCAGCACATTCGCGTCCGGGTCGAAGGCGACGAGTTTCCGCGAAACCGCCTCCCACAGGTCCATCCTCTGGAGGGCGCGCCTGGCGCGATCGCCCAGCGTGCTGGTCGCCGGGTCCTCGACGAAGACGCGTTTCACGTCGGGGCGGGCCAGGTCCTCCAGGCGCTGGATATGGTCCGCCCCCTTCGCGGGGACGATCACGGCGAGGGGATAGGTGTTCGCCGCGATGTCGCGCACCTGATCGGCGGCCACCACGCCGGACTCCACCAGCGCGGCCATCTCCTTGTCCCCGAGAGTAATGACCACCGCCGGCCGGGAATGTTCTCCGCTCGCCGCCCCCACCAGCGCCTGAGGCTTCTCCTTCTCATCCCAGATCTCCACCTCGGGATGGGCCTGCTGGTAGCCGGTGATCACCTTCCGCATCGGCCCGCTGATCACACACGGCAGATAGATGGACAGGCTGACGCGTTCGGCCGCCGGCTGCGGCGCGGGGGAGGTGCAGCCGGCGGCGACCAGCGCCGCGGACAGCGCAGCCAGCAGCCAGCCGGCTCTGCCGATCCCCGCGTTCATTCCTCGGCCTGTTCGCCCTGCTCGGCGGCCGCACCCTCCCCGGAGGCTTCGTCCTTTCCACCCTGGCTGCCGCCCTTCGCCTTGTCGAGCGCCTGCTGAACCACGGCCTCGAAATCCTCCTGCGTCCAGAAAGAGTCCATGCGCTTGATCAGGTCAACCGACTCGGTCTTGCCGTCGCGCTCCACCTCGAAATGGGTGCTCCCGTTCACGAAAACGCCTGCGCAGGAGAGGCCGCAGCCTGCCCATTTCGCTCTTCCCTCGGGGGACTGCATGTCCCACACGGTCAGCGACACATCGTCCGGGCGCGCCTCCGCGAACTCCCGCAGGTAGTCGATGATAAACTGGTGATCCGGGTTCAAGGGATAGTACGCGACGATCTTCACCGGCGCATCGGGGCTGCCCAGCGACACCGCCGCGCCCTCCGAAGATATCGCCCCTCCTCCGTTGGAGGCGCCCGGCGCGGCCGCCTGCTTCGGCCCGCAGCCCGCCACCATCACCATCACCACCGCCAACAGCGCCGTCAACGACAGTAGACCGACTCTCTTCATCACCAGCCTCCTGATACTCTCTCTCGCCCGTCGATCCGGGCGGGCATTTCGTCATCCGGCCCCACACACAGGGCACGACGGGTTCTTCTTCACCTCGCACACGGTGAACTCCATATCCTCCCCGTCCCACAGCAGCATGCGCCCCTTCAAATTGCTCCCCACCCCCGTCAGGTATTTCAGCGTCTCCATTGCCTGGAGGCACCCGATCACGCCGGGCGTTGCCCCCACCACCGGGAACAGGGCCTTCTCAGGCGGAGCCGGGAAGAGGCACTGGAAGCACGGGGTCTCGGGGACCTGGATGAAGGTCAGTTTTCCCTCCAGCCCCCAGATGCTCCCGTGCACGAAGGGGATTCCCTTCCTCACCGCGCACTCGTTGAGCACATACCGGGTGGGAAAGTTGTCCATGCAGTCCACGATGATGTCCGCCTCCCCGACCAGGTCATCCACCGTATCGGCATCGATCCTGCTCGGCGCCGCCTCCACCTCGATGCTGGGGTTGATCTGGGTCAGGCTCATTCTCGCCGACTCCGCCTTGTTCACCCCGATGCGGGAGTCGTTGTGCAGGATCTGCCGGTTCAAGTTGCTCAGTTCGGGGCTGTCGAAATCACAGATGGTGATGTGCCCCACCCCGGCAACCGCCAGGTAGATGGAGGCGGGAGAACCGAGGCCGCCCGCACCCGCTACGAAGACGCGCGCCCCTTTCAGCCTTCGCTGTCCTTCCTCACCCCAGCCTGCGATCATCATCTGCCGATGATACCGCTCCTGATCCATCTCGGTCAGCTCCGGCGGTTTCATGGTCCTGCCTCCCGTACACCTGTAGTTTGCACGTAGCCGCAAGAAGCCGAATCGCCCGGCGGTGCGCCGGGCGATTCGGGGGATCGAGTGAAGGGCCTCCGCGGCCGCTCAGAACTTCGTCTGCCACTGCAC
>JALGTT010000201.1 GCA_029821235.1 Candidatus Hebobacteria bacterium
TCGTAGTAGCCCGCGCTCAGGGTATACGTGCCCAGCATGATTCTCCGCTTCACCTCGGCCCCGAAGCCCTCGTTGCGGGTGTTGCGGTACATCTCGATGATCCCGTCCGCATCGGCCGAGCGGTAGCCGTACTGCACTCCATCGTAGCGAGCGAGGTTGGAGCTGGCCTCCGCCGGCGCGAGGATGTAGTACACCGGGATGGAGTAGTTCAGGTGGGGAAGAGACACCTCCCGGCAGGTGGCGCCCAGCTCCTCGAAACGGGCGATGGCGGCCTTCACCGCCTGCCCCACCTCGGGGGCCACTCCTACGCCCTGGTACTCCATGAACTCTTTCACCAGGCCGATGCGCAGGCCCTTGATGTCTCCCGTGAGGCAGGCCGTGTAGTCGGGCACAGGGGCCGGCAGGGAGGTGGAGTCGCGCGGATCGTGTCCCGCGAGCACGTTCATCAGCAGCGCGCAGTCCCGCACATCCTTGGTGATGGGCCCCACCTGATCGAGGGAACTGGCATAGGCGATGACGCCGTAGCGGGAGACGCGCCCATAGGTGGGCTTCAGCCCCACCACGCCGCACAGGCTCGCCGGCTGGCGGATGGAACCGCCGGTGTCTGTGCCCATGGCGAGGACCGCCTCCGAAGCGGCCACCGCGGCCGCCGAGCCGCCGCTCGAACCGCCGGGCACCCGGTCGAGGTCCCAGGGGTTGCGCGTGGGGCCGAAGGCCGAGTTCTCGGTGGAGGACCCCATGGCGAACTCGTCCATATTGGTCTTGCCCACGAACACCAGTCGATTGGCGCGGCAGCGCGCGATCACGTCCGCGTCATAGGGGGGAACGAATCCCTCGAGAATGCGGGAGCCACAGGTGGTGGGGATCCCCTTGGTGCAGTAGATGTCCTTCAGCGCGATGGGCACCCCGGCCAGCGCGGGAAGGGGCTCTCCCTTCGCCCGCAATTCGTCCACCTCGGCCGCCTGCTGGCGAGCCACCTCGGGGGTGAGCAGCAGGAAGGAGTGGAGATCGGACTCCACCTCCTCCACCCGCGCGTAGACTGCATCCACCGCCTCCCGCGCGGAGACTTCCTTGCGCGCTAGCAAGTCCGACAACTGGGCGGCGGTGAGTTCGTGGAGGGCGGAGGGCGCGCTCACTCTATCACCCTCGGCACCTGGAAGCATCCGCGCGCCTGCTCCGGGGCATTCTGGAGCGCCTCCTCGGGAGACAGCGAGGAAGCGGGTTCGTCCTCCCGGAACACATCCGATACCGGCACCGCGTGAGACATCGGCGGCACCCCGGAGGTGTCCAGCTGCTGAAGTTGCTCGAAGTGGGAGAGGATGGAGTTGAGCTGGGTGGTGAAGAGCTCCCTCTCCTCCTCGGTCAGTTTGATGCGGCCCAGCAGAGCCACATGTTCGACTTGCTCTGGCGTCAGCTTCATCGCGCGTCTCTTACTCCTCTTCGGGGACCGGCTCCAGCACGATGCGGGTGGTCTGAGCGCTCACCCTGAACACCAGGGAACCCGTCTCCGCATTAGGCATGATGTCCTGATCCAGCACGGGGCGGCTTCTCCGTCCCTCGGTCACCGTCAAGTGATGGATGCTGCCCGAGGTCACCGGATATAGGCCGTGCTTGATCTCGATCTCGACCGGGGTGGCTTGTCCGCCGGTGATCTGCACCACCCCGCCTTTCACGTTGGCCTGCGCCCCGACGCCGGAAACCGCCAACTCGATGCCGCCTGCGTCATAGCGCACCACGGAGGCCGCGATCACGGCGCCGGGCGCGAGCGGCCGCAGGTGGATGGGGAGCGGGCGGGCGAGCGCGAGGGTGGCGGGAGGGAAGAGTAGTTCGGTGCGCCGATCATCCGCCGGATTGGCGAATCGCATCGCACCGCCCGGAATCAAGTACATCTGGTTCTCCGCGTCGAACGCATGGACCGTCACCGCCGTCCCCGCGGCCGAGACCCCGATGGGCCATCCGCGGTAGACCGCAACCGCGACATTCGGCCACAACCTCTCAGGAAACACCACCTCGATGTCTTTGCGGTGTGCGAAGATCTCTTCGTGGAAACTCACGAAGGCCGGGTCGTTGGGTCCCCACTCCTGGTAGAGGAACATGGGCACGTAGACCGCGAGCCCCTTCCCCAACTCGCGGACGCGGAGCGTGGCCGCCGCCCCGGTGGCGAACTGCTCGCCGAAATGGGTGGCGATCTGGCGCCGCCCCAGCACATCCTCGAGGATGCTGGCCAGTTCTTCGAGCGCCTCGGAGGTCTCCAGGCCTCGCTCGATGGGGTTCACGGGGTTCATGCCGGACTCGCCCGGGCGTCCGGGCTCGCCTCTCCACGCCGACTCATCGGTGGTGGTCACCTTCTCCAGGGTCGGGGAGCTGAGGTCGGCGTAACGCAGTCCCAGGAGATCGCGGAGCAGCGGAGGCATGGAGTAGACGGTCCCCTCGGCCTGGTACATGCCGACCCCCCTGTCCACCACCAGGACTCCGCCCCGGAGCACGAAGTTCTGAAGCGCCATCTGGGCGTCCTCCGGGAGATAGAAGGCCGCGGGCGCGATGATGGCACCGTATTGGTCCAGATCCGCCTCTTTGAGCGAGCCGAGAGTCAGCACGTCCAAGATGCCGTGGCGGATCCCCGCGCGCACGATGCCGAACAGTCCGGTGGGTTCGTTGGGGGTGAACCCGTCCACATAACCATAGAGCGCCTTTCCGTTCCGGGCGGCGCCTCCGGCAATGGGGGTGTACAGCACGGCCACCCGTGCCAGAGGGGTCTGAGGAAAGGCATCTCCCTCTCCGAACTCCTGCGCCAGAGTCCGGATTACATGTTGCAGGGCTCCGGAGCCGGCGATCTTGCGCCAGTCGGTGAAGGCGATCCCGGCGGCCCCGTGCAACAGGGCGAGGCGGGCCCATCCGTCTACCTGGGAGGGATTGCCGGCCCACACGTCCAGGGTCTGGATGGCGGCAAACTGATTGCCCCGGCGCGCGATGTCCACGGCCTGCACGTTGTGGCTCAGCCAATCCGCCTCCGCGAGAGAGGGGTAGACGTGCAGCACCATCCCATCCACATCCGGAGTGACGCTGGCGATGGAGCGATAGTCGGTGAGGGCGGAGGCCAGCACCGGCCTTCCCGGGTCCGCGGACCGCATTGGCGAAGGCCTGCTCCCGATAGGCGGCCAGATCCACGCTCGCCCGGCCGACGCCCCACGGGAAGGTCGAGTCAACGTCGCGCGCGGCGTCGACGGTGATCGCCTCCCAACTTTCGATCTGCGATCCCCAAGAGCGATTGAGCGCGGCGAGCGAAGGGTATCCCGCCCTGAGGAAGGCCCGGAAGCCCGCGTCTCCCCAGGCGAGCCGGTCGGGCGGCACCGCCTCGATGAGCCAGGCGATCAGGCGCGGGTGACCGGCGAGCGCCTTCCCTGCGCGGGCGGCGAAATCATTCACCGCCTGTCGGTACCGGTCGTCGTCCGGGTCAATCGGAAGGGTCTCGCCCGCTTCGTCGGCGAGGGCGGAGGGAGCGAGCGCGGCCACCACGTAGAGGCCCTGCGCCTCGGCCGCGGAGACCAGTGCGGAAACCGTCTCCAACTCCTCGGGCGAGCCGTCCACGATGCGGACATACAGGGTGTTGAGGCCCGCCTCCTGGTACTGCCCCAATTCCTCTGCGGCGGTGAGGCCCTGGGCCCACAGCAGCAGGGCCGGCCGGCCGTCGATGCGCAGGAAGTTGGCGTCCCGATTTACTTTGACGCGCGGCAACGGAGAGGAGGCGTCCTCGGCGGCGAGGCCAGCGCCCGCCAAGGCCAATGCGATGCCAATCACCAGCCAGCCTATCAACTTCTTCATCGGCATGCCCTCCTGGCTTTCCGCCCCGTCAGAGGAATCGTCCTCCGCTATAGTATAGTGCGCGGACCAGCCGCGGCAAGGTGCCCCGCGAACATTTGCCGCACCTGAAAACTACGGCGAGGGACGCGCGGCCCCTCGCCCTTCCACACCCAAGTTGCTCGCATTCCCCGCGGCTCAGGTGAGCGCCAGTTCTGTCTCGGAATCGAACAGATGGACCTTGTCCATGTCGAAGACCACTTCCAGCGGATGACCGTCCCGGGCGCGCGTCTCAGCATCCAGGTCCGCCACCAGCGAATGCTTCCCCGCCGTCAGGTAGACGTAGACGGTGGAGCCCATGGGCTCGGTCACATCCACCATCATGGTGGCCACGTTGCCCTCCCCCACCGGTATCGGGGGATTGAGCCCGCGGTCGTAGATGTCGTCCGGGCGCACCCCAAGGATCACCGGGCGCCCCAAATGGTCCTTCACCCTCGCCGCCTTCGCGTCCGGCAACTCCAGCACCAGCGGATCGGCGTTCACCACCACGCGGCCGTCCCGCTCCTCTATGCGGCTGGGGATGAAGTTCATCGCCGGGCTGCCGATGAACCCCGCGACGAAGAGATTGGCGGGGGAGTTGAACAGGTTGAGGGGACGGTCCACTTGCTGGATGCGGCCGTTGTTCAGCACCACTATCCGATCCCCCATGGTCATCGCCTCGGTCTGGTCGTGGGTCACGTAGACGGTGGTGATGCCCAGTTTCCGGTGGAGTTTGATGAGTTCGGCCCGGGTCTGGACGCGCAGTTTGGCGTCCAGGTTGGAGAGGGGCTCGTCCATCAGGAACACCTTGGGCTCGCGCACGATGGCGCGCGCCAGTGCCACCCGCTGCCGCTGGCCGCCGGACAATTCCCGCGGCTTGCGGCCCAGCAGGTTCTCCAGCCCCAGCATCGCCGCCGCCTCCTTCACCCGCCGGTCGATCTCCGGCCGGCGCAACTTGCGCAGTTTGAGCCCGAAGGCCATGTTGTCGTACACGTTCATGTGCGGGTAGAGGGCGTAGTTCTGGAAGACCATCGCGATGTCCCGATCCTTGGGAGAGACATCGTTCACCAGGCGGTCGCCGATGTAGATCTCGCCGGAGGTCGGCTCCTCCAGGCCGGCGAGACACCGCAGGGCGGTGGTCTTGCCGCAACCCGACGGCCCCACCAGGACCAGGAACTCCGCGTCCTGGACCGTGAGTGTAACGTCGTCGAGAGCGACCACGTTCTTGAAACGCTTGCTCAGGTTGCGAAACACGACTTGAGCCACTGTCCTCTTGCTCCGTCCGACGTCCTTAGTTCGGTCGCCGCGAGTGGCGGCCGAGGCCGCAACACATCTCCCGCTCAACCGGGCCGGATTATAGCACCGGGCCGAGGGGGTGACAAGCGAGCGCGGAGGCCGGTGGACTGCCCGCGCTCGCTCCCTCCCTCAAACCTCGATTGCAGTGGACTTGGATTCGGCCTCGATCTCCGCCGGAGTTACCTCTCTCCGCAGACGATTGGAGAGGTAGATACCCTCGCTGATAAGCATGGTGGCGAGGGCCAACCCGGCGGTGTCGATCAGCGGCACCCGCCCCTGCAAGGCGGCCACCCAGTGGCTCTGCGGGCTGTCATACGCGTCGGTGTCGGGGATGCACTGATGCCACCGCCAGTCGGCCTGCCGCAGGTCAAAGGTGGCATCCATCTCCATGTCTCCGATGGTGGAATGGAAGGAGAAGGGATCGAGACAGATCCCGCCGCGGGAGCCGAACAGTTTGCTGCCGGTTTCCTTGCCGATGTGGAGCGCCCAACTCTCCTCCACGGTAAACGAGACGCCGCCGGCCAGCCGCACGAATCCCGTCGCCAGTTCCTCCACATCGTACTTGCCTCGCTCTCTCCGGTCCTCGTACATCCCGATCGCCTGGTGGGTGGCCCCGCTCACGGTCTCGACCTGCGGGTTGGAGAGCAGGTGGAGCATCTGAGCGATGTGATAGACGCCCATGTCGAACATGGCGCCGCCCGCGGCGATGCTCTTCTGGACGAAGGAACTGGTTCCGTATCCGTCCACATACGGCCGACCCCGGCGCCGATACCCCACCGACTTGGCGAAGTAGATGTCGCCCACATGCCCGTCCTCGATCAGGCGCTGGGCGGCCCGCGTCTCCGTCGCAAACACGGTGGCGAGCTGGATGCTGAGCATCCGGCCGGTGCGCTTTGCCGTCTCCACCATCGCCTTGCCGTCCACATAGGCGCCGGCAATCGGCTTCTCGCAGTAGACGTGCTTTCCCGCCTCCAGGGCGGCGATGGTCACCGGCGCGTGCAGGTTGTTGTGCAGACACACGTCCACCGCCTGGATCTCCTCGATCTCCAGCAACTTGCGGAAATCCGTGAGGACGGTGGGAATGCCGTACCGCTCGGCCACCCGCTTGCCCTCTGCTTCGTTGACGTCGGCCAGCGCCAGCACTTCGACCGGAAGCTCCTGGTAGTTGTCCAGGTGGTGTTTGCCGATCTGGCCCACTCCGATGATACCGATCTTCACTTTCTTCGCCATCTCACTCCTCGATTTCGCATGATTGAAAACCCGGGCGCTGAAGAAGGGTGCGGGGAGATTCCGCGACACGCCCTACCCCGCACGCGGCGGGCCGGGGCGCGCGATTCAAGATGGAAAGGTGACCGCATGAACCCTCTCTCGCGATTGCTGAGCCTCGACCAGGAGGAAAAGGCGCGGCTGGGAGTGGAGGCGACTCCTGGAGAGATCGCCCAGCAGCCGGAGATGTGGCGGGACACCGCCCGCCGCTTCGCGGAGGCCGCACCCGCCATTCGCAAGCTATTTGGCCAGGTGGGCCTGCCCGGCGGCCCGGCGGAG
>JALGTT010000005.1 GCA_029821235.1 Candidatus Hebobacteria bacterium
GCCTAAAGAACTCTCGTTTTCGACCTGGTTCTTCTGGCTGCTTGATGTGGGAGCAACGGTGGCGGCCATCGCCGCCGGAGCGACCCCTCAGCGCCCGGAGGAGTGGTTCGATTCCACTTTCCCTGCGCCGCGCTACCAGGGAGGCGGAGCCATGATCGCCCTGGCGATCTGGGCCCTATGGATCGCCCGCGGGCATATCGCTCAGGCCCTTCGCAGCGCCTTGGGCCGCGGTGAGAAGGGCGCTGAGGCGGACGAACCCCTCCCCTATCGGTGGGCGGCCATCGGGCTGCTGATCACGTTTTCGGGCATGGTGTACTTCGGCTGGGTGGCCGGATGTCGCCTGATAGTGAGCCTGGTGCTGATGGGGTCCATCATCGCCTACTACGTGATGTGGGCCAAGTTGCGGGCGGAGACGGGAATGGGCTTCCTTCCCTATCCCCTGGAGATTCAAAACGCGATGATGGTGCCGTTGGGAACCGCGGCCTTCACGGCGCGGGAATACATCACCATGATGTCAACGCGCTGGGCGTTTTTTCCGGGGTTCAATCTGTCCTATGAGGTCTGCACCGGTGCCGCGCTGGAGTCCATGAAGATCGCCGACTCCGCCGAGATCAACCGCCGGCGGCTGGCCTTCACCATGATTGGCGGCCTCGTGCTCGCCGTCGCGGTGGGCCTTCCGTTGATGCTGGTGGGGGTGTACAAGTACGGTTTCTTCGGCCTGTCCGCCGCCAGCACCTACTCCTGGCTGGGCACCCAGAGCATCAATGACGGCTACCGCATTACCGGTCCGCTGATGGACCCGCAGGGCACAGATGTCAACGGGCTGATCGCAATGATATCGGGGGCGGTATTCGCCCTGTTCCTGGGCATGATGAGGCTGCGCTTCTGGTGGTGGCCGTTTCATCCCATCGGCTACATGGCCGCCATGTGCTGGGGGTTGCACTGGTACTATATGCCGTTCTTCCTCGGGTGGGCGCTGAAGACCCTGGCGATTCGATACGGCGGTCTGCGCCTCTACCGCGCCACCGTGCCAATCGCCGTCGGGGTGATCGTGGGGGATATGCTCAACCGGGGGGTGTGGGCGGTGATCGCCCTGTTGACCGGCGGGAGAATCTAGGCGCGGCCTTTGGGCCTGGCCCTATCCTGTCGAGGCAAACGCAGATAAGTCGAACCCGTCCGCAAACGGGTTGACGAACCGAACTCCCTCCAAGGTCTTCCAACCCTGGAGGTCCTCGCTGAGCACGTAGGGAACCTGGTTCAGTTTGGCGGTAGCCCACACCTGCGCGTCCCAGTAGGACATACCATGGCTGCAGACCGCACGCGCAGCCTCGATCACGATGGGGAGAGAGACTTCATACACTGGAAAGCCGCCGGCCAGGTCGGCCACCCGCTTCGCACCTTCCTCCGCAGAGAGAGGCGCTCGAATCTTGCCCGTGGCGGCCACAAAGAACTCTGCCAGCACCTGGGTGCTGAGGGCGGCAGTGCCATCCGAAACGAGGCCGGAGAGCACGTTGATGGCCTGCTCCTGCTTGACGCCGGCCGCGCCGTCCACCGCGTAGACGAGGACGTTGCTGTCAACGAGAAAGGTTCTTCGCACGCGCCCGCCCTCTCTCGTACAGGTCCTCGCGGCTCCAACTCCTCGCACCCGAAGACCGCCTCTTTCTCATTCGCTGCCTGGCAAACCGAAGGAAACTCCTGCCGGCCCGGGGGTCATCGCCTCCCCAGAGAGGCCGACTGACGGCTGAGTCGAGCGCCCGACGGATCAGTTCCGCCTCCGACACCCCCTGTCGCTTCGCCTCCCGTTTCAGGACTCGCTCTTGCGCCGCGCCGATATAGATCTGCTTGCGCACCATGCCGGCCATGATCTGAGTTCTCCGTCCATATACATCACATTATACATCACAGGAGGCACGGCAACAAGGGACCGGCGGCCATCTCTTCGCTCGCGCACTGCCTTTGCCCTCGACCTTACAGCAACTCCCGCTGGGGCTTGGTCTCCCGGGCTGCCTCGGTCTCCACCCCCAGATGTTGATATGCCTTCTCGGTGGCCATCCGTCCCTTGGGGGTGCGGGCCAGCAGACCGGAATGAAGCAGGAACGGCTCGACCATGTCCTCCAGGGTCTGCACCTCCTCCTGGAGGGTGGCCGCGAGGGCCTCGATTCCCACCGGCCCGCCGCCGTGCTGATGCACGATCACCTCCAGGAGGCGGCGATCGAGGGGCGTCAGCCCTGCCTCGTCGATCCCCTCCAGTTTGAGGGCGGCATCGGCGATATCAGGTGTGACCCGCCCCTTGGCCTTCACCTGGGCGTAGTCCCGCACCCTCCGCAGCAGCCGGTTGGCGATGCGGATGGTGCCGCGGCTGCGTTCGGCCAGCACCTTTGCGCTGGGCTCGTCCACCTCCACCTCCATCAGCCGGGCGGAGCGATGGATCGCCTGCACCAGCTCTTCCGGAGAGTAGAATCTGAGCTCCCGCACGATGCCGAACCGCTGGCGAAGCGGCGGACTGAGCAGACCGGCGCGGGTGGTCGCCCCGACGAGGGTGAACGGCTGGAGGCGCGAGCGGTAGATGCGGGCGTGGGCGCCCTTGTCGAAGATGATGTCTACGGTGAAATCCTCCATCGCCGAGTAGAGCAGTTCCTCCACCACCCTCGGCAGCCGGTGGACCTCATCTATGAACAGGACGTCCCGCTCCTCCAGATTCGTGAGGATCGAGACCAAGTCTCCGCCCCGCTCCAGCGCCGGACCGGAGGTGCCCTTGAACTGCACCCCCAGCTCGTTGGCGATGATGCGCGCGAAGGTGGTCTTTCCCAACCCAGGCGGTCCGTAGAAGAGCACGTGATCCAGCGGCTCTCCTCTCTCCTTGGCGGCCTCAATGGAGATGGCGAGAGCGTCCACGACATCCCGTTGCCCGATGCACTCCTTGAAGGTGCGCGGGCGCAGATTCCACTTGTCCTCCCGCTCCTCGACGCCCGCCGGAGAGACGTTCTCCTCGCGATCCGGCTCTGGCGACGGGTTGCCGCGTTCCCGTTTGCGCGCCGGCTTTGCCACCCTCTATCCTTTCTCCCCCCGGTACACTTCCTCGAAAAGTTCCTCCGCGGTTTTCACCCCCGGCCGCCGGAGCAGAGCCGCCCGCACCATGCGCTGGGCCTCGGTGCGGGTGTGTCCCAACTGCTCGACCAGCACCGCGATCACCTCGGAGCGCACATCCTCCCCCGTCTCCTCGGGCTCGACCGCGCCCGTCTCCGGCATCAGCGCGAACTTGCCGACGCGTCCATGGAGCGTGGCGATGATCTTATCCGCCTTGCGGGGGCCGATCCCGTCGAGCGACCGAAGGAGGGCCGCGTCCTTCTCCTCGATGGCGCGGGCGATGCGGGACACCTCCATGGAGAGCGCCTTACAGGCGGCGCTGGGGCCGATGTCCTCGACCGTCACCAGCAACTCGAAAAACTCCTTCTCCAGGGGGGACTCGAACCCGATGAGCAGGGGCCTCGGGCTGCGCTCCGTCTGGTGAAAGAAGATGTGCAACTTCACATGGTCGCCGTCCGGGCCCGTCTTTCGGCTGCGGAAGGCGGGCCGCACGATCACGGGCAGCAGTACCTCATAGCCCACGCCGCCGGCGAGCACGACGACCCGGTCGTCCAGCTTCTGGAACAGCCTTCCCTCCAGAAACGAGATCACTCTCCACGACCTCCCATGATGCTACAGCACGGCCCCCTCTCGCAGCGCACCCACCACCGCCAGCGCCATGGCGTCGCATACGTGCTCCGACCGCGGCGCCTTCTTCAGCCCCAGCATCCGCGTCACCGCCCGCCGTATCTGGTCCTTGCCCGCGCGCCCGGAGCCGGTGAGCGCCCTCTTCATCTCCGCGGGCGCGATCTCCACCACCCGCATTTCGTTCCGCGCGGCCGCCAGGCAGATGACCCCGCGAACGTGGCCCATGAGGATGGCGGTGCGGGGAAAACCATACTCCGAGTAGAGGCCCTCCAACACCATGATCGCCGGCCGCCACCGGGCCAGCACCTCGTCCAGTTCACCGTGAATGGCGTCGAGGCGCAATTCCACCGGCTGGCCGCGCTTGCTGCGCACGCAACCGGACTCGCACACCTGCCACCGACCATCATCGGTGCGGGTCGCCGCTTCGAGCACCGCGTATCCCGTTGCCGTGAGGCCGGGGTCCACGCCTACGACCATTATCTTTCTGGACCGCGCCTTGCCGCCGCGCACCGCGCTCTTCCTCAGATTCTTCCGCTGCCAAGTAATACCACGTGAGGTGCTCGTTACTCCTGTGTCTTGGCGAGCAGTTCTTCCAGCGTCTGCTGCAATTCCTCCATCGCCTCGCCGTAACCGGCCCAGTCCCCCTTGCGCTGGCGCTCGAGCGCCGTCCGGTAGGCCTGATCGGCCTGCTTCGAGAGTTTCCTGATCTCCTCCGGGATGGTCAACTGCGGCGCGGCCTCCGGTGCGGCTGCCTCGGTCGGTGCCGCACCTTCCCGCCTTTCTCCCGGGATCTCCGAGATCAAGGCCGGCGGAGGCGCCCCGATCAGGTTGGCGATCGCCTGGGAGAGGCTGGGCCCGCGCGCTACCCGCCCATCCCCGGAACCCACCACCACGAAGTTCAACTCCGGAATTGCACCGGTGGTGGCGCTCAAGAAGAAGGGCTCCACATACAGAATCGAATCCCCCATCGGCAGCACCAACAGGTTGCCGCGGATGAGAGACGAGCCCTGCTGGTTCAGCAGCGTAATGTCGCGGCTGATCTCCGTCTCCTGGTTGATGGCGGCCTCGATCTGGATGGGCCCCCACACCTGTTCCGTTCTGGGGAATTCGTACAACACCATCTTGCCGTAGTCCTCACCATCGCAGCGCCCCGCCAGCCAGGCCACCATGTTCGGCTTGTTCTTCGGGGTGAAGGGCAGCATGAGGAGGAATTCGGCTTCCTCGCGGTCCGCCATCCTGACGATGGCGTAGTAGGCCTGCATGGGCTCCTCGCCGCCCTCTCCCGAGGACCGCGAGACGCGCCCGACGGTCTTGCGCGCTTCCCGCGCGATCGCCCACTTCTCGCTGCCGCTGTAGAATACTCTGGGGTCAGTGACGTGATAGCGGGTCAGCATCCGGCTCTGGGTGTTGAACAAAGCCTCCGGATATCTGATGTGTTTCACCAGGTCCTCGGGCATCTCCGCCATGGGCTTGAACATGCCCGGGAAGATGCGCTGGTAGGCCTGGATGATGGGGTCGTCCGGGTCGGCGACGTAGAATTCGACGGTGCCATCGTAGGCATCGGTGACGGCCTTGACGGAGTTGCGCACGTAGTTGAACCGCCCTCCGGCAGCGGTGCTGTAGTGCTCGGAATACGGGTACATGTCGGAGAGGGTGTAGGCGTCCTGGATCCAGCAAATGCGCCCGTCGTCCCTCAGGACCACATAGGGGTCGCGGTCGAAGGAGAGGAACGGCGCGATCAAGCGGGTCCGCTCTCCCACGTGCCGGCCCCAGAGAATGCGGCTGTCCTTGGTGATGAGGGTGGAGATCAGAATGTTGACATCGTTGAACCGCATGGCGACCGCCGCCCTCGCCACGGGTGACTTCAGGGACACCCCGCCCTTGCCGCTGTACCGCGTCTTGGCGATGGTGTTCGCTTCGATCACCGGGTGATCGTTCTCCATCGCCTTGGTACCCACGATCACGTAGTTCTCGGTCAGTTCGCCGTAGTATATCCCCGGCCGAGTGACCTGCAGGTCGAACGAGGACTTCGGGGGGATGTCGCGGATGACCAGATTGGGCAGGCCGGATTCCATCACGTCGGTGACCGGCGACATCACCAGTCCATATCCGTGCGTGTAGAAGATGTGGCGGTTCTGCCAGGTCTTGACCGGCAGGTCGTTCTCGTCCATCTCGCGCGCGGCGAGCATCACCTGGCGATAGCGGCCGTTGATGTGATACCGGTCAATGTCCACCGAGTGGAACGAGTAGTACTGCTGGAGTTCCTGCTGCTTTCGGTAGGTGGTGAGCAGGGGGCGGTAGTCCCACAGACGCGCGTTCTCCACGGTGGCCTGATGCTGCTGCACCCGGTCTATGGTGATGTCGGACATCTCCTGCAACTGCCGAGTCTCCATGCGGTCCGCGTCCAACCCGTATCCGCGTCTGGTGAACTCGATCGAGCGCTCGATGTACTGTTTCTCCCGGCTGAACTCGTTGGGCGCCACCTGGAAACGCTGCACCAAGGCCGGGTAGGCGACGTTGAGCAGCAACGAGGTCACCGCCAGGAAGCCGATGCCCGCGAGCGGCAGCCAGAGGCCGCGGAACCGCACGTTGACGAGAGCCATCAGGGCGCAGACCAGCGCCACCACGAACAGCACTTTGAACGCGAGGAGTTGGGCGTTGACATCGGTGTAGGCGGCGCCGGTGAAATTCTCGTTTCTCTGCGAGTAGAGGAGATAGTATCCCTCCAGGCGATAGCCGAAGGCCTTCACCGCGAGGATCAGGGCGAGCAGCACGGAGAGGTGGGTCTTGACGTGAGGGGCCAGCACGGGCATGCCGCGCAGCGCGCGGATCGCCTTGTCGAGGTAGTGGGTGGCCGCGGTGACGATGAAGACCAGGAAGAGCGATAGGTATGCCCACTGCCAGAGGTATTGCCAGAAGGGGAGCCGGAAGACGTAGAAGCCGACATCCCGGTTGAAGACCGGGTCGAGGATGCCGAACTCTCCTCCCTTCAGGAAGAGCAGATAGAGGGGCCACTTCTCCGCCGCCGCCACCCCGACCCCCCAGGCGGCCAGCGCCACCACCAGCACCACGGCCAGCGAGAGGTAGCGCTCCGAGAAGTACTCCATCACCTCCGCGATCCGCTGGCGAAGCAGGCGCTCCTCCTCGTACCATGCGGTGCGCGGGGCCAGGCGGCGCGCGATCCACACGTTGCCCAGCGTGAGCGCCAGGAACCCGAGGCCGAAGGCCAGACCAAGGCCGATTCTCGTGCGCAGAATGGTCCAGAAGACCTGGGGATAGCGCACATCCTGGTCGAACCACAGCCATTCCGTGTAGATGTGGGCGAGACGCGGGAGCACGTAGGTGATGCCGATGACTAAGGCGGCCAGCATGCTCCAGCCAATGATCCTGCGTCTGAACCGGCGTCCTCCGAAGTCCGCGGTAACTATGCTCATAGGTTTGCCTCCCGGGCGGCGACACTAGTCTGGAAGGAATCAGTGTGGGCCTCCGGCCGACGCGCCGGTCGCGCCCCAAGGACGGCGCGCGGGCCGGCCCTCGCCAGCCGCGGCGATGAGGTGAGACATGCGGCCGCCGTCAGTGTCCTCGCAAGAACGTCGGCACCTCGAGGTCGGCGTCGGGAACCGGCTCCACCTCCGGCACGGCCGATTCCGCAGCATCGGCCCGCGCCGCCCGCCGCACCCGGTCGAATCCGGTGGCGAGCACAGTGATGCGCACCTCTTCCTGCGGCTCGTCGTCCATGACGACGCCGAAGAGCACGTTGGTGTCCGGAGAATCCGAGGCGGCGCGGATGACCTGTGCGGCCTCCTCCACCTCGGACAACAACAGGTCGCTTCCGCCGGTGATGTTGAAGAGAATGCGGGTCGCTCCCTCGATGGAGGTCTCCAGCAGAGGGCTGGAGATGGCCGCGTTGGCCGCATCCACCGCCCGGGTCTCGCCCCGGCCGGTGCCGATGCCCATGAGGGCGGTGCCGGCGTCCTGCATCACTGCCTTGATGTCCGCGAAGTCCAGGTTGACCAGGCCGGTAACCGTGATCAGGTCGGAGATGCCCTGCACTCCCTGCCTCAGCACCTCGTCCGCGAGTTGGAATGCCTCCAACAGGGTCACCTTCTTCTGCACGACGCCGAGCAAGCGGTCGTTTGGTACGGTGATGAGGGTGTCCACCTTGGTGCGGAGGTTGTCGAGGCCCTCCTCCGCGATGCTCTGCCGCCTTCCCCGCTCGAAGCCGAAGGGTTTGGTCACGACGGCGACGGTGAGCGCGCCGAGTTCCCTGCTCACCTCGGCGACCACGGGCGCGCCTCCGGTGCCGGTGCCTCCACCCATGCCCGCGGTGATGAACACCATGTCCGCACCCGCCAGGGAATTCTTGATTTCCTCTCTGCTCTCCTCCGCGGCCTGGGCGCCGATCTCGGGATCGCCCCCAGCGCCCAGCCCGTTGGTTACGCTCGGGCCCAACTGCAACTTCTGTCCGGCCGTGCAGCGCGACAGCGCCTGTTTGTCGGTGTTGGCTCCCACGAAGTCGACGCCCTGCAGCCCAACTTCTATCATCCGATCCACGGCGTTGCATCCGGCTCCGCCCACGCCGACGACCCGAATCACCGCGCCATCTGTGCTCTGGCTGCTCGCCATGCCCGTCTCTCCTCCTCCTGGCGCCGGAGCTGCCTGCTGCGGCTCCTTGGCGGTCATGGATTCTCCTCCAGACGGCTCCGCCATCTGATCAGGCTGCACTTCTTCCCGTCGTTTTCGTCTACCCGTCGCCACACTCAGCCTCGCTTGGTTGTCCGTTTAGCGGAAAAGCATCCTGTTCGGGTTTTCTTCGACGCCTCGCGCGCCTCACCTCTTGCCCTAGTTGGGCTTATCCGGCTCTGCAGGGGACGTTTGTCCGGCATTGCGCGTTCCCACCACCACTTTGCTGGCGCGCAGTACACGCCCCCCGTGCATGTATCCCTTCTGCGTCTCCTCCACCACCACTCCCTCTTCGCCGTCGGGCGGCACGGCAACCTGGGCCACCGCCTCGTGGCGGCTGATGTCGAATTGCTGACCCACGGCCTCTATCGGCTTCACATCCCACCGCGCCAACAGGTCGAGAACCTGACGATAGATGAGTTTCACGCCATCGTACACCGCTCGCGCTTCCGCGGGGGCGTCGTCCGCCAGCCGCGTGGTCTCCAGCGCGCGCTCCAGGTTGTCCACCACCGTCAACATGTCCCGGAGCACGTCCTCCGCGCCGCGCAACTCCGCCTCCGCGATCTGCTGCCTCGCGCGCTTCCGCGCGTTGTCCATGTCGGCCAGCGCCCGCAGATAGCGGTTCCTCATCTCCTCGACCTGCCGCTCCAACTCCGAGGCGCGCGCGGCCAGCGCCTCCCTCTCCCGGTCACCGCCGGCCGTCTGCTGGTCCTTCTGGGCGGGCGCCTCCGGCTCGGGTGTCTGGCCCTTCGGCGCGCCGCCTCCTTGCTTCTTCCGATTGTCCTTCACCAAGCGTTGCTCCTCAACCGCCGCCCTGGCGGCCCGCTGCCTCAGCCGCGGTCACCGCCGGGCGAGAAATGCGTCAAACCCGTTCTCCTGGAGCCGCATCGCCTCTCGACGCGCCTCCTCCTCGGTCCGGAAGTTGCCGGTGAACACTCGATAGGTCACCTGCTCCCCGGAACGGTCCGTCTCCACCCTGGCCGGATAGCCCGCCCTGTTCAGTTCGTCGGCCAGTTCCTGTGCCCCTTGCCGGGAGACGAACGCCCCCACCTGCAGCACGTACGGTCCCGCCTCTTCTCCGGTCGAGGAGACGGGAGCGGAGGATTCCCCCGCCTCGGTCTCGCCGCCCGGCGTCTCTGCCGTTTCGCCCGGTGTCCCGCCTCCAGTATCGGCCTGCTCCCCCTCCCCCGTCGGCTCTGCGCCTTCGGGCTCCCGGTACCGCTCGGGCACGTGGACCCGGCTGGGCACCAGCGGCGCCGGCGGCGCCTCCGCCTGCTCCTGGGCCTCCACCTGAGGGAGTTCCTGTCTATCCAACTCCGGCCCCGCCTTGACATAGGCGCGGGCGATGACCGCCCTTCCGATCACGAAGCCCACCGCAAATACGAGCACCAGCAGGGAGAAGGTGAGAAAGGCGGCGGGAAGAGACCCTCGGGGCATCCTCCGCTTGGGCGTTCGGCGCTGCTGTTCCTTCCAGATGTCATTCGTGGGAGCGGTCATCGGCGGCCATCGCTCCTTTCCCGGTCCCTGTCATCGGACAACTCGCCTCCGCGCGGGGCGGAGGCGAGTGCACGGCCTCCCCTTCGTCGGTCCCGGCTGCCAGGAAGTGAAGCCTACTGCTCCTCTCCCTCCATTTCGCCCACCTGGACCTTGATGTCCGCCCGCTCCTCGATGCGCTCGATCTTGCCGTCCCGAATCCACACCACCCGGTCGGAAACGTCAATCATCTTCAGGTCGTGGGTGGCGGAGATAATGGTGACGTTCTTCTCCTCGTTCATCTGCTTCAGCAGCGCGATGATCTCTTTGCCGGTCCGCAGGTCTAGGTTTCCGGTCGGCTCGTCGGCGAGGATGATGGCGGGGTCGTTGGCCAACGCACGGGCGATCGCCACCCGCTGCTGCTGGCCGCCGGAGAGTTCCGTCGGCTTGTGGTCCCGGCGGTCCCCCAGACCCACCACCTTCAGCAGGTTCGCGCCCTTCTCCAGCGCTTCGTCGGTGCTGAGGCCGGCGAACACCATCGGCAGGGTCACGTTTTCCAGCGCGGTCATCACGGGAATCAGGTTGAAGGTCTGGAAGATGTAGCCGATCTTGCGGCACCTCAGCCAGGCCAACTCAGTGGCGCTGAGTTGGGCCATGTCCACCTCGTCGATGAACACTGTACCCTTCGTCGGCTTGTCCAGGCCGCCGATCATGTTGAACAGGGTGGACTTGCCCGAGCCGGACGGCCCCATGATGGAGACGTACTCGCCGCGGCGGATGTCCAGGGCCACATTGTCCAGCGCCCGCACCTCCTGGCCGCCCATCACGTAGAACTTGGCCAGGTCTTTGGTGCGCACGATGTACTCGTAGACCGACCCGCCTGCGGCTTCTCCCGTGGTAGTCGTCATCTTCTCACTCCCTCAGGTGCGCTGCCGCGCACCAATCGCTATCTCGAATATCGTACGCCGACGCCGGTAGCGGCCGTCGGGGCTAGAACTCGGACCTCAGCGCGGCGGCCGGCGGCATCTTCGCCGCGCGCCACGCCGGATACAGCGCGGCGAGCATAGAGAGCACTCCTCCGATCACCACGCCGACGAGCACGCACAACCAGAGCGGAACCGGCGAGCCCCCCAGTTTCATCGCGGGAGCCGCCCAGGCCGCGAAGGTGTTCTTCGCCCCGATGCGGCCCATCCACATGATGGTCATCGCCCCCGTGCCCACCACCGCGCCTGCGACCGAGCCCAGCACGCCAAGCAGCAGCGCCTCCAGGATGAACAGGCGCACGATGAAGCGGTCGAGCGCGCCGAGGCACTTCATGGTGCCGATCTCCTTGTAGCGCTCGGTCACGGACATGAGCATGGAGTTGACGATGCCCACAGTGGCCACCACCAGCGACATGGTCACCAGCCAGATGATCCGGGCCTGCATCTCGGCCTCCTGCGGGGTGATGCCCTGTTCCAGGTCCAATTTCGCCTTCACCGCGGCGGCGGCCCCGCCGAAGAACACCGCGCTCATGAAGGCCGTGCCCAGAAAGATGCCCGAGGCGGTGATGACAGACCGGCCGAAGCGAACGAAGATGTTCTCCCTGGTCATCTGGAGCGCCTTGGACCAGGGCAGCATGATCTGCTTCTGAATGCCCGCCTTGTCCGGTATCCTCTCGACTACCCCTGCCATGGAGCTACTCTCCCTTTTTCCTGCGCTTCCCTTTGCCGGCCGAAGGGCCGGCATCCTGCGGCTCGCCCTCCCGGCGGCCGCGGCCCCGCTCCTCCACCAGGAACGCCACCATTCCTCTTTTTCCGAGGTCCCTGAGATAGGTCCGCAGGGACCACTCCGCTTCCGCCCGGGTCAGTTTGTGTTCCCGCCGGAAGATCTCGATCATGTCCTGTAATGTGTTCTTCCCGTCACACAGCTCCCATACCTGCTTCCCAACCTCATCAAGCTCCACCATTCGCTCCCGAGGAATGGGAAACAGCACCGCCAGCACCCACACCCACCAGGCGGTGCTGCGCTTGAGGTAGACCTTTAGACCGCCCTTTTCGGTGGGTTCGATCTTCAGCTCCGGGTTCCTCACCGGCCGGGAGCTGAGCACCTGCTCCGGCGTGAGCAACGGAGTTTTCCTGCGTCTGATTCTCACGGTTCCTCATGGCAAATGATCGAGTCTACTACCGCCTTCAGCACCTCGCCCGATTCCGGCTCAACGCTCTCCACCAGGTAGAGGCGATTCGCCTCCGGACAGTGCCAGGCACACGCGGTCCAGGCGGAGCCCCCGCGCCGCACGGCACGGCCCAGGGCCCGCCTCACCCCGCCGGAGAGCCCTCTCTCCGCCCCCCAGGCAGCGATGCCCTCGTGGCCCTTCACGGGCATCTCCTCGCTCTGCCAGGTGATGTCCCGCCGTCCGCTGAGGTGGTCGGCGAACCACTCGGCCACCGTCCGACCCTCCAGCACCAGCGACACCATCCCCCACCTGGCCACCGAGAGCCAGGATCCACCTTTCTTTGCCGCCAGCCGCATCTCCAGATGGCGGCTGAGCCGCTTGTGCCTTTCCATCAGATAGGACTCGGGGGCGAGGAAACTCAGCCCGTCCAGCCCCCACCAACGCCATCCCTCGGTCCCGTGATCCTCCAGCGAAGCCAGCACCTCCCGCGCGGTCTCGTGGAGCCGCTCCTGGGGGAGCCAGCTCACCTGCGCGATCACGGCTCGCTCGCACACCTCGCAATTCCACAGCACGCCCATCCCGCAGTAGCGTCCTCGCCAGGCAAACCCGAGGAGGTCCTTCTTCGGTTTCGCGCGCTGGCTGAGCACCCGCGCCTCGGTGTCCACCTCCAACTGGGCCGGCCTCCTTGACTTGCCCAGCACCGGCACCATCCGCAACACGCGCCCCCCCAGGCTGACCGGGCCGCCTCCCGAGAGGCGCTTCGCATACTCCTCCCGCTTGCGCTGCAGGTCAATGGGCCCAGGCGACCATTTAACCTGCAGCCGCGGCATCAACTGATCGTCGATTCGCAGATAGCCGCTCCTGTCGTCTCCGCCGACCGCGGCCAACACCCAGTCCGCCGGGGTCCACACCGAGATGCTGTGCCAGCCGATGAGGGTTCTCTCATCCGCGCTCAATTCTCCATCCTCTGAGAGCCCTCTGTCGGGAACATCAGTACGGCAGCGACCTCACCGCCTTGAAGATGATGGTCAGTCCAATGGATACCATGCCGATCAACCCTACTCCGCAGGTGTAGCCCGCGGCCAGCACCGGCGCATACCGCATCCACCGCTCCGTCCCGAAGCGCCTGGCGAAGTAATAGCGTCCCAGCATGGCGCCGATGAAGAGCGGAATCACATCCACCGTCCAGATCACGAACCCCGAGGCCAGTCCGTAGAACCACAGCGAGGGCACCCGCAACAGGATGAGGGCCACGTAGCTGACCAGGGCCCCGACTCCCGCATACCCGATGATGGGGAACTTGATCGCCCTCAGCAGGAAGATCGGCTGATTGGCGCCGGTCTCTGCGGTAGCGCTGGCCCACAGGCACTGATAGAACGCGTTCAGGGGCCAGTAGGTCTGCGCATACGGGTACTGGGAGGACGGAATCTGGCTCGACCGCCAGTAGAACGACCAGTAGATGAAACTGGAGGTCAGCATCAACACCAACAGGAAGGCCTCCGCCTTGATTACGCTCCTCATTCGCGTGCCCGTCAGCTCCACCTCGCGGAAGCTCTGTGCCGCCCAGCCGTGGTCGTAGTAGGGGATCGGCGCGAACCAGATGTCCACGCCCTTGTAGCCGCTGAGAATGAAGGTGGCCTGGAGCACATAGGGAATGGAGATCGGCCGGCCGGTCAGCCCCATCAGCCGGGCGGAGATGTAGGAGACCAGCGGGCTCCACAGGAACGCGAAGATCAACAGGAACTTGAGGTCGAACTTGGGCACCAGCGCGTGGGCCACCAGCACATAGGCGACCGTGGCGAAGGACCAGGCGCCCAGCGCCGCCCAGATGGGGAAGTCCCCACGCCCACCGGGGATGTCGCGATAGGTGCGCCCGCCTCCGGTGGCCCTTTGCACCCTCGCCTTCAACAGGTGCCCCATCACGGTGTACACCCCGATGAGAGCGATGGCGAGCGAGATGCCGATGCCCACGCTCATGTAGAAGTCGAAATCCAGCGTGATCTGGCTTTGAAGCAGGTTCATGCCTCGCGACCAGGTGGGGAACATCTCCGGGTGCGCGCGGAAGAGGATGGGCGAGAACAGGAAGTTGGTGAACATGGAGGCGACGAACTGTCCCACTACGATGGGGAAGGGAAGCACGAATCCCCAGAAGATGAGACCGATGTCGGTCCCGATGCCGATTCTGCCGGTGGGCAGTGCATCCTCCGCATTGGGCACCAGATCGATGAAGGGGATGGGGATCAGTTTCAACGGATCGGCCAGGAAGCCGCTGGTGATCACCGGGATGGCGACATAGAAGAAGCCGTACACCATGCCGATCATGGTGGCCACCGAGAACACTTGCCAGCGCCACGATTCCTTTTCCTCGGAGACCTCCGCCAGGGCGGTCGCGCCCTGCGCGGCGATGGGCGCCATGGGGAAGGGCAGCCTTTCTACATCCGAGGTGGTTCGGAACAGGAAGTAGCCGAGGCCGATCCACTGCATCCGGCTCATCACGTTTCCGAACAGCAGCAGGAGAATGGGAATCGTCCAGTCGTGGTGGAAGAATGTCCTCTCCACGTAGGCCGTCGAGCCGAGAGGAGGCGCGTACCAGGTGGGGATCTTGTCCGCGATGTCGAATTGCCGCGCCGCAGGCGAGTTGACCAGGTACTGGGCCCAGATCAGCCAGGCGAACGCCCCCCCAGCCAGCGCCAGGCCGCCCACCATGTAGGTGATGCTTCCCGCCATGTAGTAGATCATGTACAATTCCTGGCGGGTGAGCACCGTGAACGACCGCCGGGCGATCTCCGTGAACAGGATGATGGTGGTCCACTGGCCGGCCGGCCCCAGGTTCTGCCCCACCATCAGCCCCAGATAGATGGCGCCCGGCATCATTACCACGCCGACGAAGAGCGCGCCCAGAATGGTCTTGAGGGTGAAGCCCTCGGCGAACTCCTTGGGCTCCAGATCCTCCCGCCGCTCCAGATACCACTCGCCAGCGTCGGCCTTCTTTTCGATCGCTGCGTCTAATCTGTCTTCCTGCTCCGCCAACCCGGTCACCTACTTTCTATCTAGGATGTCCTGAGACCGTGACACCTATTGTCCCGCCGCCTGCGCCGCCGAGATGCCCAAGTACCGGTCCCGGTCCTCGGCCCGCAGGGTCCGCCAGATCAGGAACTGCTTCCGGAGCGTGCCCAGGAACCGGCTGTTCACCCGTCGCCAGGACGAAACATCGCCGCTCACCCGCTCCAGATGGAGCACGATCTCGAATACGTCCTCCATGTCGGTGGGGATGATGCGCAACTCCACCCTTTGGCTCACGCCCAGGTCGAACGGCGCGATCCAGGCCATCGTCTCCACCACATAAGTGGTCCCGTACTCGCTTTGCTCCTCCCGGGAGCGCACGTCCTGGGTCACGAAATCACCCACCGAGTACTCTTCGTAGGCCTGGAACCACTCCACCATGAACGCCGCCACAGCGGTCGCCTGTGCGCCCGTCACCGCGAACGGCAGCGGAATGTCCCAGATGTCCCCGACGGGATCCGGCACGTGCCAGCGCCGCTCGATGGCCGGGGTCGCCACCTCGGAGGCCTTGCGGGCGGGATACAGGGTGGACAGCAACACCACGGCGATCACCACTGCGGTGGAGGCCACCGCGGACACGGACGAATAGTTGAGCACCAGGCCCGGCAGCCAGTTGAACATCACGATCAACTTGGCCATACCTTGTCCTACGATATAGCCGAAGATGGCACCCAGGATGGCGTACACGAAGGACTCGGCCATGAACAGGGTGGCGATGTGCCCGGGCGCCAGACCGATGGAACTGAAGATGTGAATCTCCTTCACCCGCTCATAAACCGCCCCCAGCATCGTGTTCAACACGATCAGCGCGGCGATCAGAATGGGCACCACCAGGTCGCCCATGCCGATGATCGAGGTGCGCCCGATGGCGCTCCACTTGCGGATTTCCGTCTCCGTTCCCGCGTAGAGGTTGAAGCCCAGGCGAGGCATCAGATCCGTCAGCGTCTTCCGCACTTCCTCCGCGGCCGCCCTCACCTCCGCCGCGGCCGCTTTGATCTGCGCGGGGGTAACCGCTCTCCCTCCGGCCACCTGGAAGCCGATCGCCACCGACTCCACCTCCGCGCCCAGGTTGACGGCGGTGTTGAAGGGAATGAAGACCACCTGGTCGGGGGGCAGGTGCAGGTACTCCTGGAATCCCGTCTTCTGCCCCTGCTGGGTCTGTTGCTGTCCCCCGCCCTGTCGGGCCATGCGCTGCATCTGGATCCAGTCCACGGGGGTAAGGGGCTCCTGATCCAGGTCGAGAATGTTCTTCGCCCGGCTCCCGCTGATGATGCCGATCAGGTCGTAGGGAACTCCGCCCAGGAAGACCTTGACCTTGCCCACGTCATCCGGGCCGATGTTGAAAACCTCCGCCATGCGGGTCGGGATGATCGCGGCATGGACGTCATCCGGCCGGAACCAGCGGCCGGCGATCAGGGCGCGGTCCAGCCCGGTAACGTCTTTCTCCTGAGGGGTGAGCCCGGTAACCGCCCGTGCATTGTAGGAGGCGTCGCTGGCCGAGGTGCTGACCTGGATGAACGATTGCTCCTCGGTCTTGGAGGTGAAGAACCAGGCGCGGGGCGCCACCGCCCGTCCCCGCCCGAACTCGTCCTTCAGCACCCGGTAGGCGGATTCTTCCAGCGGCTCCCACATGGGGTTGCGAATCAGCAG
>JALGTT010000202.1 GCA_029821235.1 Candidatus Hebobacteria bacterium
CTCTTCGACGGCGGGGCGCGGGCGGCCGATGTGAAATCGGCGCGGGCGAATCTGGCGATGGCGCGCGCTCAGGCCCAGCAACTGATAAACTCCATCGGCGCGGAGGTGGAGACCGCCCTGCTCAATGCGCAGACCGCGCGCCAGAGCATACGGGCCGCGCAGAAGTCCGTCACCGCCGCCGAAAGCCAACTGGCCGCGGCCGAGGGCAAGTACCGGGCGGGAGTGGGCATCTTCGTGGAAATCCTGGACGCGCAGAGGGCGCTGGTGTCCGCCCGCACCCACCGCGTGCAGGCGGCCTATGATTACCGCTCCGCGCTGGCCGCGCTCAGGCGGGCGATGGGGCTGCCGATTCTCCCTCCCGCCGAGGAGTCTGGCCGGTGATTCAGGTTCGCGATGTTCACAAGGAATACCGTCTGGGGAAGGTCACCGTGCGCGCGCTGCGCGGGATATCCCTGGAGATCGGGGCGGGCGAGTTCGTCGCCATCATGGGGCCGTCGGGGTCCGGCAAGTCCACCTTCATGAATATCCTCGGCTGTCTGGACCGGCCCACCTCGGGGTCCTACACCCTTCAGGGAATCGAGATCGGCTCTCTGTCCGATGACAGACTGGCCGACATCCGCAACGCCAAGATCGGGTTCGTGTTTCAGACCTTCAATCTGCTTCCCAGGATGGACGCGGCGCGCAATGTGGAGATTCCTCTGCTCTACTCCGGCGCCACCGACCGGGGCCGGCTGGCCCGCAAGGCGCTGGAGGCGGTGGGATTGGGGGACCGGCTCCACCATCGCCCCGCCGAGATGTCCGGCGGCGAACAGCAGCGGGTGGCGATCGCCAGGGCGCTGGTGAACGACCCCGCCATCATCCTGGCGGACGAACCCACGGGCAACCTCGACACCCGCACCGGCGAGGAGATCATGGCCATTCTCCAGGACCTCAACCGGCGGGGCAAGACCATCGTCCTGGTAACCCACGAGCGCGACATCGCCCGGCACACCAACCGCATCATTCAATTCCGCGACGGCAAGATGGTGGGGGACGAACCTGTGGCCGAGCCGTTGGAGGCGACGCAGGCGCTGGCGGCGATGCCGAGCGCGGACGCGGGCGGTTCGTAGCAAAAGTAAAGGGCGGGCATCGAAATGCCCGCCCCGCAGATAATCCTCGTTCAACGGCGGACGATTACCAGCGACGCCCTCCGCCGCCGAATCCGCCTCCCCCTCCACGCCGGTCGTCCCTGCGGGCTCGCGGGCGGGCCTCGCTCACGTTGATCGCCCTGCCGTCAACTTCCCTGCCATTCATGGCGGCGATTGCCGCCTCCGCCTTCTCCTCCGGCACGTCCACGAACCCGAAGCCCTTGTTGCCTATCAGGCGGACCTCCGTGGGTTCGTACTCGGCGAACAACTCCTGGAGAGTGCTCTCCGTCACCAAGTAACTGAGATTACCGACATACAGACTCTTCACGGCCATGACGGCCTCCTTGGTCCCCGGCCTGGCTCCGCGGTTGGTCTAGCTCCGTACAACCGGAAGCGCCGGCTTCCCATCCGCGCGCCAGGCCGCGGCACGGCGGAACCGACACCGATAGCGACAACTTCAAGACAGCCCGGTTTCCACTGCCTGTAGCCCCTTTCCAGGGCGTATGCGGTTTACCTGCTTTGGCAGGAAGCCATCTTGCGCGTTTGAGGGCCCAAGAACCCGTTTGTGCTGCAGGGCGGGTATGTCGCTGGTGCCTCGCCACAAGATTGCGTCAACCGGGTCGGGCAAGACACCAGATGGACGCGGACAGTGTGTGGGAGCCCCGTCCGCGGGGCGGGCAAGGGTGTGCCCGCCCTACAGCGGGCCAGGTGCAGGTTTGGGAACCTGCGCTACAGGCTTGACACGCCTCCTCCCCTTTCGCGTTGACACTCCGCGCCGCGGTGAGGTATAGTCCTTCTGCCGGAGAACTGAAGACGACACGTCCCGCAGGAGAGTCGTCCGCCGCCTTCTTCGCCGCACGGCGGGCCGCCGAAGGGGAAAGACGCTGCCAAGGCAGGGTCGAAACTCTCAGGCACCAGGACTGTGGGATGTCGCTTCCCTGGAGAGTGTCCGTCGGTCCCGGCCCCCGGGGCCGCCGCGGACCACCGAAGGTGACAGGGCGCGGTGGATGCCCGAATCTCTCAGGTCTAGGACAGGGAGGGCCGAACGCCAGGGCCGTCCCTTGTTCTTTGGCCGGAAAGAGAGACCGCTAATGAGCTTTGTGCCGCATACCAGGGAAGACGTGGCGCGCATGTTGGAGACGCTTGGGCTGCGCGATCTGGACAGCCTGTTCTCCGAGGTGGCCGCCGCGGTCCCGCCCAGCGAAGTCCCCGAGATCCCCGCGGCCAGCGAGTCCGAACTTCGCCACCACCTGTGGGACATCGCCCGCCTCAACGGCCGCCCGGACCAGACGCCGTGTTTCCGCGGCGCAGGCGCATACGAGCACTACGTGCCCGCCGCCATCCCCGCCCTGCTCTCCCGCGGGGAGTTCCTCACCGCCTACACCCCCTACCAGGCGGAGATCAGCCAGGGAACTCTCCAGGCGATGTACGAGTTCCAGAGCCTGGTGTGCGAACTGATGGGGATGGATGTCGCCAACGCCTCCGTCTACGATGGCGCATCCGCTCTGGCGGAGGCCGCGCTGATGGCGATGCGCATCACCCGCGGGCGGCGGTTGGTGATCTCGGAGGCGGTGCACCCGCACTGGATCGAGGTGCTCAGAACCTACACCGCCAATGTGGAGCCGGAGATAGTCTTCGCGCCCGCGCCCGACGGGGTGACCAGCATCGCGGACCTGGCGGCCGCCATCGACGACGAGACCGCGGCCGTGATCGTGCAGAACCCCAACGTGTTCGGGATCATCGAGCCCATCCGCGAGGTGGGTGCGGCCGTCGCCTCGACGCGCGCCCTCTTCATCGCCGCCGCCTACCCCATTTCCCTCGGCATGTTGGCGCCCCCCGGCGAGGCGGGGGCCGATATCGCGGTTGCCGAGGGGCAGCCCCTCGGCCTTCCGCTGTCCTACGGAGGCCCCTATCTCGGGCTGTTCGCCACCCGCATCAAGCACGTGCGGCAGATGCCGGGGCGGATCGCAGGGGTGGCCCACGACGCGCAGGGCAGGCGGGGCTATGTGATGACCCTCCAGGCGCGGGAGCAGCACATCCGCCGGGAGCGGGCCACCTCCAACATCTGCTCCAACCAGATGCTCTGCGCCCTCGCCGCCACCCTCTATCTCACCTTGATGGGACCCCGCGGCTTCGCCACCGTGGCGGAGCAGAACTTCGCCATCGCCCACCAACTGGCCGACCGGCTGCTGCAACTGCCCGGGTGTTCGCTTCGCTACCAGGCCCCGTTCTTCAACGAATTCGTGCTCGACCTGCCGGT
>JALGTT010000203.1 GCA_029821235.1 Candidatus Hebobacteria bacterium
GCGCGGTCTGCTGCTCGGGCGGCATCTGCGCGGCCATCCGCCGGCGGACCGACTCCTCGGTGACGCCGTCCCGCTCCATCACCCGGCGGATGCGCTCCTCGGCCGCGGCGGTGACCACCAGCACCCGGTCAACCAATCCCCGCCATCCCGCCTCCAGCAGAAGCGGGGCCACCAGGCACACGACCGTCGGGGGACTCTCTTCCCCATCCCCCGCGTGCAGCCGCTCCAGCCGCCGCTGGACTTCCGCGAGAATGGGGGGATGGGTGAGGGCGTTGAGCCTCGCGACCCGCTGAGGGTCGGAGAAGGCCCAGTCGGCCAGCTTCCGCCGGTCGAGCGAGCCGTCATCCCGCAGGAACGACGCCCCGAACGCCTCCGCGATCTGCGAGAGCAGGGGCGAACCAGGCACGGACAACTCGCGGGCGATCTCGTCCGCGTCGAGTATCACCGCACCCCGGCTGCGGAAGAACTCGGTGGCTAGGCCTTTTCCGCTTCCGATTCCGCCGGTGATTCCGATGATGAGCATGGGGAGGCCTGTGTGGGCTCCTCTGTTTCCGATGCCTCGGCCTTCGGTTCTGCCTGAGGCTCCGGCTCCGCGGCCGAGTCCTTGACTTCCTCGGCCTCCTTCGCGGCAGGCTTCGCCTCTTCTTCCGCCTCCGGTGGGGTCTCTGCCGCCTTCGCCTCCTCGGGCGCGGCTTCCTCCGCCTTCGGTTGCTCAGGCGCGGCCTCAGGGGTGTAGGCGCTCTGCTCAGGCTCCGCCACCTTATCCGCCTTGGCGGCAGACTGCGCGCTGGCGAGCTTCTCACCCACCAGGTCCCCGATGGTGACGCGCCCGCTCTCCTCCTGGCGCTGGAGGTACTCCTTCAGTTCCTGGCGCTCCTTGGCCTGGGCAACCAGGCGCAGGCTGAGGGTGAGTTTTCTCTCCTTGGGGCGGATGTTGATGACTTTGGCCTCCACCTCCTGCCCCACCTTGAGCACCTCCTGGGCCTTCTGGCCGCGGCCGCCCGGCAGCTCCGAGTTGGGGACGATCGCCTCCACCCCATTCTCCAATCGCACGAAAGCGCCCGCCGGAATCAGCCGGGAGATCTTTCCGGTGACATTCTGGCCGACCTTGAGCTGCTGTCTGATTTCCTCCCACGGGTCGGGCAGTATCTGCTTGAGGCCCAAACTGATGCGGTTGGTCTCGCGGTCGTGCCGCAACACCACCACGTCAATCTTCTCGCCGACCTTGACCACCTCGCTCGGGTGGCCGATGCGCGTCCACGACATCTCCGTGATGTGGAGCAGCCCGTCCACGCCGCCCAGGTCCACGAATGCCCCGTAGTCGGTGATCCGCCGCACCACGCCCTTGTAGACTTCGTTCTCTTTGAGCTTGGCGAGCGTCTGCTCTCGCTTGCGGCGGCGCTCGTCCTCGATCGCCCGCCTCTGCGACACCACCACCCGCTTCCGGGCGCGGTCCACCTCCAGGATCTTTACCTTCACCGTCTGGCCCAGGAACCGATCCAGCGCGTGGACATTGCGAGCCTGCACGTGAGATGCGGGCAGGAAACCGCGCACCCCCAGGTCCACCACCAGGCCCCCTTTGACCCGATCCGTCACCATCGCGGACAGGACCTCGCCTTGCTCGAAGGCCTCTGTGAGATGCCGCCAGGTCCGCTCATAGTCCGCGATTCGCTTGGAGAGAATGGGGTTGCCGTCTGCGTCCTCCGGCCTGACCACATACACCGACACCCGGTCGCCCACCCCCAGCGGCTTCTCACCCTCCTCCCCGGTCAACTCGTCCGCGGGAATGTGGCCCTCGGACTTGGTGCCGACATCCACCAGGGCTCCGCTCTCGTCCATGTGCACGATCAGGCCGTCCACGATCTGTCCCTTGGTGAGCGCCGTCACCGGCAGGTCCATCTTCTCCGGGGTCCCCTCCTCGGGAGTGGCGCTGTCGGCGTCGGCGCGCGCCTCCGTGTTCTCCGCCGCCTCCTCTGTCTCGGCCGCTTGTGCCTTCTCCTCCGGTTCCATTGGCCTCACCTGTTCCTCCCCGGTTCGAGCCTGTGTATCCTCAAGTCCCATGATGTCCTCCGCTCTTCCTCAGCACCAGTCTCTGCACGATAGCGCGGATGCCATCCGTTGCCCTCCGCTGGAATCTTCCGATGCCCAGAGGGCAATGCGAGATGTGGGCCCGGTTGCTTTTCGCTCCATGGCGACGAGGCGGAAGGGTAATGGCGACGTAATCCTGGAATGCAGAGCCACAAGCCTATACTGCGGTTCTGAGGTCAGACCCGGTGGAACGAAACTTACGCTCCATCGAATTCCTGCAGCTCCATTGCCTTCGCCAGCTCTTCGCCCCTCCGTGCTCCCTACACATCCTGTGCCTGGCAAACGGTAAGAAACCCGCCACCTTCAATCCTCGCCTTTCGACAGCCCGACCTCCATTCCTCCCTGCTTCTCTTCTGGCACCTGGTCCCGCTAACCTTCCAGGAATCTCGTCGCGGGCGTCTGACAAGCGATGTTTGCACGAATCTCTGCTCGAACTCTCTGTGACATGTCATCCAGTCGGTTCCGCCACTCGGTCCGCCTGGCCGCGAAGCGCAACAAACCGGGGAGAAAAGACCCCGGGTGTTCCCCCGTCGCCGAAGCGTAGTGTAGTATTATCAGAGGGCGTGAAATGCCTCAAGCCCAGGCAACTCTCTCGTTGGGAGAACTGATATGCCCAAGGCATCGTGGTCGGGAAAGTTGGAGAGAATCGACCCCTGGAGGTGGCGCATCCCCCGCAGTCATCAGCGCGGAATGCGCACCGACGGAATCGTCTACGCCTCGGCTGAGATGATGAAGGCGATCCAGCGGGACAACGCGCTGCAGCAGGTCGCCAATGTCGCCTGCCTGCCGGGGATCGTCGGCAACTCCCTCGCCATGCCCGACATCCACTACGGCTACGGATTCCCCATCGGCGGGGTGGCGGCGACCGCGGTGGAGGGCGGAGTGGTGTCCCCCGGCGGCGTGGGATATGACATCAACTGCGGCGTCCGCCTGCTGCGGACCGATCTCACGCGTGACGAAGTGGAGCCCAAGATCCGCGACATCGTGGACCAGATTTTCGTGGACGTCCCCTCCGGCGTGGGCAGCAAGGGAAAGGTGCGGGTGGACCAGCGGGAGCTCAAGCGCGTCCTGGTGCAGGGCGCGCGGTGGGCGGTGTCCCAGGGGATGGGCTGGAGCGAGGACCCGGACCACATCGAGGACGGCGGCTGCATCCAGGGGGCCGATCCGGACGCGCTCTCCCCGCGGGCGATCGAGCGCGGCCGCCCCCAACTCGGCACCCTGGGCGCGGGAAACCACTTCCTGGAGGTCCAGGTGGTGGACGAGATCTTCGACGCGGAGGCGGCGCGCGCGCTCGGGTGATGATCCACACCGGCTCCCGCGGGCTGGGCTACCAGGTGTGCGACGACGCGCTCGGCGGGATGCAGCGCGCGGTGCAGAAGTACCGCATCGAGCTTCCCGACCGCCAGCTCGCCTGCGCGCCGGTGACATCGCCGGAGGGGGAGAAATACCTGGCGGGGATGGCCGCCGCGGCCAACTACGCCTGGGCGAACCGGCAGTGCATCACCCACTGGGTGCGGGAGGCCTTCGAGCACGTGTTCCAGGCCAGCGCCGGCAAACTGGGGATGCAGATCGTCTACGATGTGGCCCACAATGTCGCAAAGATCGAGGAGCACCCGGTGAACGGAAAGGCCGTGAAGCTCTGCGTCCACCGCAAGGGGGCGACCCGGTGTTTCGGGCCCGGCCACCCCATCCTCACCCCTCTCCACCAGCGCACCGGGCAGCCGGTGATCGTGCCCGGCGACATGGGCTCCGCCTCCTACCTGCTGGTGGGCACCGAGCGCGCCATGCGGGAGACCTGGGGGTCCACCTGCCACGGCGCGGGGCGGATGATGAGCCGCCACGCCGCGGTCCGC
>JALGTT010000006.1 GCA_029821235.1 Candidatus Hebobacteria bacterium
CCCCTCCACCTCTTGACTAAACCCCCTTGAGTCCGCTATTCTAACCGGTGGACGGCGTCGGGCCTGCGGCCTGTCGCCGTTCCGTTCCGAGAGTGTGTCGCCGGTTGGCGGCCGGTTCTCCGACGGCCTTGCATGGGGTGGTCGTCGCTCACCGGAGATTTCGGACCGCCCGCGCGGTTGCCGCGCGAACGGCGTACGAGTGTGAACTAAGTTCAAACTGTGAGGAGGTGGTCTTATGCTCCGACCGCTTGCAGACCGCATCGTGGTCAAGCCTGCCGCCGAGGAAGAGGTGACCAAGGGAGGCATCGTTCTTCCGGACACGGCCAGGAAGAAGCCGCGCGAGGGTGAAGTGATCGCGGTTGGGCCCGGGAAACTCCTGGAGAACGGCCAGCGGGCGCCTATGGAGGTGGCGGTGGGCGATGTGGTCGTCTACGCCGAGTACGGCGGCACGGAGATCACCATCGGGGATGAGGACTACGTCATCCTGGACGAGAGCTCCGTGCTCGCGGTCAACCCGGACGCAAAGTCGAGCAAGAAGAAGTAAGCGGAACCAGCATACGCCGCTCTGTGGAGGACGTCGCAGAGCATCCCCACTGACTGTTGGGGAATCAAGCGGGATCTGTTGAGAAAGGAGGCATGATCTTATGGCTGCCAAGATGCTTACCTACAGTGAGGAAGCACGGCGTGCGTTGCAGCGGGGTGTCCAGGCCGTCGCGGCAGCCGTCAAGGCTACGCTTGGGCCTAAGGGGCGGAACGTCGTCCTCAGCAAGAAGTGGGGCTCCCCCACCATCACGAAGGACGGAGTGACCGTTGCCAAGGAAATCGAGCTGGAGGACCCCTATGAGAACATGGGCGCGCAACTCGTGCGCGAGGTCGCCAGCAAGACCAATGACGTGGCCGGTGACGGCACTACCACCGCCACCGTGCTCGCCGAGGCGATTCTCGAAGAGGGTATGAAGAACGTCGCCGCCGGCGCCAACCCGATGCTGCTCAAGCGGGGCATCGAGAGGGCGGTTGACGCCGTCGTCGGCGAGATCAAGCGAATCGCCCAGCCGGTGGACACCAAGGAGGCAATCGAGAACCTTGCCTCCATCGCCGGAAACGACCCCGAACTCGGCCGCTACGTGGCGGACGCCATGGACAAGGTCGGCAAGGAGGGCGTGATCACGGTCGAGGAGTCCAAGGGCACCGAGACCACCGTTGACGTGGTGGAGGGGATGCAGTTCGACAAGGGGTACATCTCCCCGTACTTCGTGACTGATGCCGAGCGCATGGAGGCGGTGTTCGAGGACCCGTTCATCCTCATCCACGAGGAGAAGATCAGCGCCGTCCAGGACCTCCTCCCGCTCCTGGAGAAGGTCGCCTCCACCCGCCGTCCGCTGGTGATCATCGCGGAGGACGTGGACGGCGAGGCGCTCGCCACCCTGGTGGTGAACAAGCTGCGCGGCACCTTCCAGGCGGCCGCGGTGAAGGCGCCGGGGTTCGGCGATCGGCGGAAGGCAATGCTGGAGGACATCGCGGTCCTCACCAACGGCACCTTCCTCTCCAAGGACCTCGGGATGAAGCTCGAGAACGTCACCTTGAACGAGTTGGGTGAGGCGAAGAAGGTGGTGATCACCAAGGAGGAGACCACCATCATCGAGGGCGCCGGCAGCCGCAGCGCCATCGAGGGCCGTATGGACCAGATTCGCCGCCAGATCGAGGAGACCGATTCCTCCTATGACAAGGAGAAACTCCAGGAGCGGCTGGCCAAGCTCGCCGGCGGCGTCGCCGTGATCAAGGTCGGCGCGGCCACGGAGACCGAGCTGAAGGAGAAGAAGCATCGATTCGAGGACGCTCTCTCGGCCGCCCGCGCGGGCGTCGAGGAGGGTCTGGTTCCGGGCGGCGGCGTAACCCTCCTGAATGTCGCCAACGTGCTGGACAAGGTGCGGAAGGAAGCCCGCGGTGACGAGAAGATCGGTGTGGACATCGTCAAGCGGGCGCTCGAAGAGCCTCTGCGCACCATCGCCAACAACGCCGGCCTGGAGGGCTCGGTCATCGTCGAGAAGCTGAAGGACGAGAAGCCGGGAATCGGCTTCAACGCCCTCACTGAGAAGATCGAGGACCTGAGCGCGGCGGGCATCGTGGATCCGGCCAAGGTGACCCGGTCGGCGCTCGAGAATGCCGCATCCATCGCCTCCATGCTCCTCACCACCGAGGCGCTGGTGGCCGAGAAGCCCGAGAAGGAGAAGCCGGCCGCGCCGGCGCCTCCGGGAGGCGGCATGGACTTCTAAGCGACTCTGTAGCGGCGGGAGAAACATTCCCGCCTTGCGGGCACCAAAGACGGCGGGCGGTGAAAGCCGCCCGCCGTTTTCCTTTGTCCTCTTGCCGGCCGCTACTGCTCTCTACTTCCGCGCCGCCAGCCTGAAGGCCCACCTCGCCGCGTCCCTAATGGCTCTCACCACTCGCTCCGCCGGTCCCCGGTGGAAGGCGAAATGCGCCTCCTCCTCCGTGCCCACGCGCGCCACCAGGAGTTTCGCCTTCGCCACCGCCCGCAGGTCGTCCACCCGGAACCGCTCGAAGAGGAACCGCCGGAAGGGAAACCAGCCCCCCTCCCGGGCGAACGCGGAGGCGAAGTCCACGATGTACGGCCGCCCGTCCTCCCCCACCACGATGTTGCTGCGGTTCTTGAGATCACAGTGCACCACACCCCGCGCGTGCATTCCCTCCACCACCTCCCGCAGGCGCGCGAAGAACTCGACGGGCAGAGACCCATCGGGGAACTCCGCGCAGCTGCGGCCGGCGATGTGCTCCACCACCAGCGCGTGCCGGTCGAGCCGCGCGATCAACCGCGGCACCCCCTCCATGCCCTCCAGCAGCCGGTAGACCCTCTCCTCCCGCCCGATCAGCCACGGCCCGGCAAGGCGGCGCATCAGCCACCCACTGTGCCGGTAATCCTTGACCACCGCCCGCCGGCTGCCCTCCTCCAGCAGAAGCAGTTCCGGCCGTGTGCCCCCGCCGGCCCGCAGGCGCCGGCCGGGATACCGGTCGAGGTTCTCTCTGGTGAGGTCTGCAAACGGTTCGGTTTCAGGCATGAGGTGGAGGACTCCGTGGAAGGAGGATTTCGGCTGGTGGGAAGTGCATCCCTGCTCCCGCGCCGCGGCCGGCGATGGCGCGGCCATGGGACAAGTGCGCCACATGGGTGTCCAAAGCCAGTAGAGGAGCATGGGGCCGGGGGAATAATGCACCTAGTATATCCCAGCCAAGGAGCGGCAAACATGTGGAGAAACACGAGGCTACCACTCGCCGCGGCCCTGGCGGTCCTCCTGGTGTGGATCGCTGGCGCCGCAGTCTCTCCCGATGCGGTGACCTCCCGCGCGGCCGAAGTGGACGGCCAGCCGGCGGGAGAGGTGCTCATCGGAGAGCAAACCGTGATGCTGTTGCGAACCGGCGCCGCGGACCTGACCCCCAAGGAAAGGGCCGATATCATCGCCGCCCGCGTGCGGTCGGCGCTCAGCGAGATCCGCGGCCCCGAGGACGTCTACGTGCGCGGCCTGGTGATCGGCGGAACCATGTACAACGCGGTCTACATGGGGGACCGGGTGATCACCGCGGTCATGCAGAGGGAGGCCGACGCGCACGGGGCCACCACCCGCGCCCTGGCCACCCTGTGGCGGGACAACATCGCCCGCGCGCTGGGCGAGACGGACCAGCCCCCTCCTCCGCCCGCCCCCGAGGAGCAGGCACCGGCCGAGGAACAGCCGCCCGCGGAGGAGCAGCCCCCTGCCCCTCCCGCGCAGCCCGCGATAGACTGGACCGGGACGGCGCAGAAGTGGGTCCCCATCTTCAGCCTGGAGAGCTCCGGCGCGGCGATCGGCGCGGCACAGGTGGCGGGCCCCACCGCCCAGGTCAACAAGACCAAGGCGGTGATGCAATTGCGCCTGGACTTCAAGGGATTTGGACGCATCTACGCCTACGTGCCCGTCTCCCGCATCAGCACCAGCCTAGACCGGGTGCAGGGCGTGAGCGTATGGGCGGTCGGCGATGTCCAACTGGCGAGGTTTTGAGAGGAGGCGATGATGAGATACCCACAGCGAACAATCGGGATTGCGATTCTGATCTGCTTCCTCACCGCCACCGTGCTGACCGTGGCCGCCTGGGGAATTGACCTCGGCGACATCATCAAAGTGGGAGGCATCGCCTGGCTGGTCAGCCAGTACGGCGACCAGATAGACAGCTTCATCACCAGCGCCCTGGGGGAGAGAGAGGCGGCCGTGCAGGGGGCGACCAAGGTGGTGCCCATTCTCTCCCTCGGCGGAGGCGGTTACATCGGGGCCGCGCAGGTGGTCGGGAATCCCGACAATGTGAAGACGGTCAAGGCGGTGTTTCAGGTGGAAGCCAAGTTCGGGAGCGCCCGCGCTCGGGTGCTGCTTCCCACCGCCACCGACAAGGCCTCCGGCAACCCCAACCGGGCCAAAGGCGTCGGGGTCTCGGCGGTGATCGAGTTCAAGATCTGACGAAAACAAGAAGGGGTCCGGCTGAGCCGGACCCCTTCATCTTCATCTCGAATGCTGTCTCGGGCAGCGCCCGCGTGCGCCGGGGCCTGCCAACTAGTCCAGCAGGTACACGTCTATCTCTCGCCGGCCGAACTGCCTGGCCTCCCGGTAGGTGTTGAAGCACAGGTCGATTCGCATTCCCTTGATCGCGCTGCCTCGGTCTGCCGCGATGGCGAAGCCGTATCCCGGAATGTAGAGCCGGGTGCCCATGGGGATCACCTTGGGGTCAACCGCCACCACGCCCTTCTGCGCCTTCATTCCGGTGGCGGTGTATCCGTCGGCGAACCGCCCGCAACTTCGCGGCCCGGGGTCATAGCCGGTGGCGACCATCCGCATGGCGGTGCGCCAGTTCCCGCCGCGGGTGGTCAGGCCATAGGTCCCGCGCAGGATCACCGTGTCCTCCGCCTCCGCCAGGACCTCCTCCTGCGATACGGTGCGCTGGGTCTCCTTCCCGTCCTTCTCCCAGATGGTGAACACCCTCCGGATCCGGCCGTCGCACCCCTCCTTCAGCACCTTGGTGAAGCCCGCCGGCCGCTCGGGATCGGCCAGCACCACCACGCGGGAGGGCACGACTACCTCCTCGACCTCCCGCCTGCGGACGACCCGGGTCACCCGCACCAGCATTCCGTCGCACAACTCCGTCGCCGGCGAAGGAGAGGTGCGGTCCAGCGGGCCGAGGGTGATCTCCAACCGCTCCAGGAGATCCCCCACCGTGGGGGCGGACACCTGAAGTCGGTAGATCTTGCCGTCGGCGAGCACCGTCACCACGGGAGCGCGGCCGTCTGTGCCATCGGCCTCCGGGCCGGCGGAATAGCCCACCGCGCACAGTGTGGTCATCAGCGCAATCGCAAGTGCGGCCCACAGGATGCGTATCACCGGACCTCCTAGAGTTCTGCCCACGCCGCGTTCCGCGAGAGGCGCGCGGCCCTGCCGCGGGACGCGGGCCAAGCGAGACTTGTCCGCGGTCAACGTGGTAGGAGTGGTGCTGAAGCGTGATTGCAGCGGAGGCTGGATCGTGTGCTGGAAAGGCGAGGACCCCCTCGCCCAAGGCCGCGGCATGGTATCACAAACATCATTCCCGGTCAATCTCGCCTCCCCACCGCCGGAAACCGCTCCCAGACGGCCCCTCGAGACGGGTCACCTGTTCTCCTTTCCTCCCACCGGCGGTCCGCCGGCCTTGCGCGTTCCCCGGCCAATGTGGCAGATGATTTTCGCCGGTGACGCCGAATCCAAGTATGGCCGCAAGAGGCGCTTGCGCCCCACGTCGAGCCGCCGGAGAGGATAACTCATGTCAACACAACAACATCCCGACTGGGTAATCGCCGTCCTTGCGGGAGTGCTCTCGTTTCTCTCCCCATGCATTCTGCCCTTGCTCCCTGGATATCTTTCCATGATCTCGGGGCTGTCCTTCGAGCAACTTACCGGCTCGGGCGGGGAGGGCGCCGGGGGCCGCCGGGCACACTACCTGATGAGGGTGCTCGTGTCCTGCCTCTTGTTCTCGGTGGGGTTCGCCATCGTCTTCGTCCTGCTGGGCACCTCGGCGGGAGTGCTGGGCACCTGGCTCATCACTCACGTGAGAGCGATCAATCTGGTGATGGGCATCGTCGTGATCGTCTTCGGGCTTGCCCTGCTCAAGGTGGTCCCGCTGCCCTTCCTCACCCAGACCAAACACATTCAAGTCAACTCCCGGCTGGGACTGGCGGGTGCGCCGTTGCTGGGGATGGCCTTCGCCTTCGGCTGGAGCCCCTGCATCGGGGCCTGGCTGAGCGCCCTCTATACGGTCGCCGCCAACCGCACCCCGCTGCAGGCCGCATGGCTGTTCGCCATCTTCAGCGCCAGCCTGGCATTCTGCTTCACCGCGGCCGGCGTACTCTTCGCGCTCTCGCTGCGCACTTTTTCCCGGCTGCAACGAATGCAGCGCGCGATAGAGATCGTGAGCGGCATCGTCCTCATCGCGGTCGGAGCGCTGCTGGCCACCCAACAGTTCAACCGCTTCTCCAGCATGGTCATGGCCTGGATGGACAGGTTGTTCTAGCATCGAGCGCGGGCGCGCCAGGCAGCCCACCTCGCGCCGCCGCGTCCGCTTTGCGGCGAGGAGCCCCGTCCCCGCGAGGAGAAACTGGTTCCTGTGAGCGACCATCCCGAATCCACTCTGACAGAGATGTTCCGGCGCTACCTCCCCCTGGTGGAGGCGGAGATGGCGCGCGCCTTGAACGCGTGCGCGGACTCCCCCATGTTTCAGATGATCCGCTATCACCTGGGCCTGGACTCGCCGGAGACGGAGACCAAGGGGAAACGCCTTCGCCCCGTGCTGTGTCTGCTGGTGTGTGAGGGGCTCGGAGGAGAGGCGGAGCTGGCCGCGCCGGCCGCGGTCGGAATCGAATTCGCGCACGCCTTCACCCTGCTCCACGACGATATTGCAGACCAGGACAATCTCCGGCGCGGCCGTCCGACGGTGTGGCGTCAGTGGGGGGTGGGCCAGGCGCTCACCGCCGGCGACGCGCTGTACGCGCTGGCCAATCTCTGCTTCGCCGACCTGGACGCGGACCGGCTGGGCCTCGAGGTGAGCGCCGCCTGCTGGCGAGAACTCAACCAGGCGGTGCTGGAGGTGTGCCAGGGCCAGCAGTTCGACATCTCCTTCGAGGGACGCGGGGACGTGTCCGTGGACGACTACCTGCAGATGGTGGAACTGAAGACGGGCCGCCTGCTCTCCGCCACGGCGGCCGTGGGGGCGTTGATCGCGGGGGCGAACGAGACGGTGGTGGAGGCCTGTCGGCGCTTCGGCCGGGAACTGGGGGTCGGCTTTCAGATTCGGGACGACGTGCTCGGCATCTGGGGCGAGGCGGAACGCACCGGCAAGCCGGTCGGCGGCGATCTGATGAGAAGGAAGCGCTCCCTGCCGGTGATTCACGCCCTGTCAACCGCCGGCCCGGAGAGCGATCTCGGCCGTCGCCTCACCCACGGTGTCTCCACCCGCGAAGAGGCGGCCGCGGCGGCCGCGGAGATGGAGTCTCTGGGCGGCCGCGGCTACTGCGAGCAAATGGCGGAGGAATCGCTCAGGAGAGCACTCGCTGAACTGTCCGCCGTCGCGCCCCGCGCGCCGCAGGCAGGGTGGCTGCGGACGCTGGCCGGCTTCCTGGTCTCCCGAACCCGCTGATCTCAGGCAGCCGGCGGGCGATCGTCGGCCAGCGGTTTGTTCATACTGCCGGTCCGATATCCTTCGAGGTCCAGGGTTACGTAGAGATAGCCCTGCGCGCGCAACCCGGAGATGATGCGCTGCCGGTTCTCGCCCTCGAACACCCGGGCCAGGTCTTCCTCCGGCACCTCGATGCGGGCGATGTCCCCGTGGTGCCGAACGCGCAGTTGGCGGAAGCCGAGATCCCGCAACAACTGCTCCGCCCGCGCCACCCGGGACAGTTTCTCGCGGGTGATGCGGTGCCCGTAGGGGAAGCGGGAGGCGAGGCAGGCGAAGGAGGGCTTGTCCCAGGTGGGCAGGCCCAGGCTGCGCGAGATGGCGCGGATGTCCGACTTGGTCAGGCCGGCCTCCCGCAGAGGCGAGCGCACGCCCAACTCGGCAGCCGCCTTCATGCCGGGACGGAAGTCGTCCGCATCGTCCACATTGCTGCCGTCCGCCACCACGGGCAGACCTTCCTCCCTGGCGATCTCGACGAGCTTCCCGAACAGTTCGGCCTTGCAGTAGAAGCACCGCTCCGGGGGATTGCTGGCGAACTCCTCTTTCTCCAACTCGTCGGTGTGTATCTGCCGCAGACGCGCTCCCATCGCTTCTGCGAGGCGGAGCGCCTCCTCCACCTCCTCGCTGGGGTAGGTCTCTGAGCTGGCGGTCACCGCCAGCGCGCGGTCGCCCAGCGCCTCCACGGCGGCCTTCAGCAGCAGCGTGCTGTCCACGCCGCCGGAGAAGGCGACCACCACGCCGCCCATTTCGGACAGCAGCCGCTTCAGGTTCTCGTATTTCTCCGTCGTCTCTCTGCCGTTCACTCTCCACACTCTCGCTGTCGTTGGTTCACAGTTTCTGCATTCCACCCCGCTCGCCGCTCCGCCTATCGGCCCGCGGCCGAAACCGCGACAGACAACGGCTCCACCTTCCGGGTCGGGGCGACAGGAGAATCCCCCCTCACCGCCGAATAAGCATAGTGCCGCCCGAGGTACAGGTATGGAGCATGCAGACATGAAGGCAAGACACTTCGCCCAGACCCTGGTGGTGTTGATGGTGGTGGCAGCGATCTGCGGCTGCGGGCGCCCGACTCGTCCCGGGGAGTACTTCGAAGGCAAGAAAGTGGACACCTCGATCAAGCCGAAGGCCGACGCTCCGCCGCCCGAGGAGCCGTATTTCGAGGCGGGTCCCGCCGATGCCAAGGTCCGCATCCTCGTCTTTCTGCCGATAGACGATGTTCACCAGGAGGTAATCGCTCTTCTCAAGGAGTTGGTGGACGAGTACCCAGGCAAGGTCTACCTCAAGTACTGGGACCCTCGCACCGAGGACGGAAAGTTGGCGATGGCGCGGGCGCGCATGTCCTCCGAGGGGCTGCTCATCAATAGCCAGAGCGAGATGATGATCGAGGCAGAGCCGGCGCCGTACCGGGTTCATTTCTTGCAGGACATGGGGCGCTTCTGGACGGCCGACGACCTGCGGGCCGCGGTGGCCCAGGCGGTGCGGGAGCAGTACGGACCGGGGCGATAGTCCGCCATCCGGCCCGGCCGACCTCCGACCATGATTCCCTTGCACCGGGCACCAGCATCCCCTTTGGGCGGCAGGCCGGAGGTCCTCGGCGGCCGCCGGGGAACCCTCTCCACCGCGGCCGCAACTACACCAAGCATTCCAGTTCACCCCGAAGGCTGCGGGAGGTAGCGCCTTGAGCGAGATAGTCATCCGGGATCTCAGGCCCGCCGATGTGGAGGAGATAGCGCGCATGGCGGCCGCCGCCTGGGCCCCCATCCACGCCCACTATCGGCAGGTGCTGGGGGACGAACTCTTCGCGGCGCTCCATCCCGCCGGTGCTCCCGAGGAGAAGGCGGCGCAGGTGCGGGATGCCTGTCAACCCGGGAGCGGCATGCAGGTGCTGATCGCGGAGGACAATGGCCGAATCGTTGGGTTCGTCACTTTCCGCGCGGATCGCGCCTCGCGCGTCGGGGAAATCGGCAACAATGCCGTACACCCGGACTGCCAGGGGCGGGGAGTGGCCGGCAGGATGTACCAAGAGGTCTTCCGGCGCCTGAAGGAGATGGGCATACGGTTCGTCAGGGTGAAGACCGGCGCCGACCCCGCTCACGCCCCCGCCCGCAGGGCGTATGAGAAGGCCGGCTTCACCATACAAGTGCCCACCGTCGAGTATTACCGCGATCTGGAGGTCCCCTGAGCGCCGCGGAGAGAGGCCGCCCGCGGCGAAGAGCGGATGCCGGATGGGGGAAGGCTCTTGGGGGCAGGGCGAGAGACCGTCAGCGCTCTCTCGGCCCGGCTTCCGCGAGGGACGACGACATCACCGATCTGACCTGTCCCTTACCGTGTTCCTTGGCCTCATACAATGCCGCGTCGGCGTGGAAGATGAGGTCGCGTTCCCACCGCATGTCGGGTGACTCTTCGCCCCTTTCGAGTGCCGCGACGCCGATGCTGAGGCCCGGGCAGGGCGAAAGCGCCTCCGGGAGCGCCGCGCGGGCCAGCTCGCGCTGAAAGGCGTCTACGATCCGGTGGGCCAAGGCTTCGCCCTGCTCGCCGGTGGTCCCCGGCAACACCACCAGGAACTCGTCTCCGCCTATCCTTCCTGCCTCACCCCTGCCGCGGACATGCCGCTCCAGCACGCGCCCAAGTGCACACAACACCTCGTCTCCGGCCGCGTGGCCGTGCACGTCGTTGACCCGTTTGAGCCCATCCACATCCAGCATCAGCACAGTCAGCGGCTCCCGGCGAGAGCGGGCGCCTTCGGCCTGCTGTGTGAGGAACTGCTCTATGCCCCGCCGGTTGGCGACACCGGTGAGGTAGTCGGTGACGGCCATCTGCCGCAGTTCCTCCCTGAGTTGAGCATTTTCAATGGCGACCGCGGCCTCCAGGCAGAGGGACTTCAGGAACTCGACCTCGCTTCTCGTGAACTCCTGCTCGCGACCGGCGGCCAGCCCAAGCACTCCCACCGGACCGCGCATCGTGGAGAGCGGCACATAGATGACTTTCGCGCTGGGCGACGCGGTGGAGGCGGCATTCTTGTCCCGCCCGGCCTCGCATCGTCTCTCCGCGACCACGGGCATGCTCTGAACCAGCGCGCGCTTCGCCTCTGGAGAGCGGCAATCCGGGTACTGCGCCTCCGCAGAGCCGCCGCCCCGGCCGCGCATCCAAGTCGCCGTCTCTCGCAGCCCGCCCTGGGGCTCAACCCTGGCCACGATGCCGGCCGAAGCGCCGGTCGCCTTTCCGGCATGTTCCAGGAGGGCGGTGAGCACCGCCCTCAAGTCCGCGCCCACGTTGGCGACATGGGCCACTCCGTACACCGCGGCCGCCCTCCCCAGCGATTCGTGCAATGCCACCTGGAGCGCGCGGCCCATCTCGATCTCGCGCTTCAGGAGCGCCAGGAAGAGAACCAGGATGCCGCTGAGCGCGGCCACCTTGGCGATGTTTGACAGGCCAATGGTGAGGAACTGATATGGACCGGCGGTGAGGAGCGTGGCAAGGGTGTAGAGCCCGCTGGCGAGAATCGCTCCCGCGGTCGCGAACCGAACGTCCTGCGCCAGCACGAGATGTATCACCGGCAGACAGTAGAGGATGTACAGCCCGCTCTCCACTCCCCCGGTCAACCAGATGATCCAGGTGATGAGTAGCAGGTCCACCCCGGCGATGAGAGGGCAAGAGGTCGCCCGACAGCGGAAACTAGTGAGGGCCACATACACCGCCGCACCCAGCGCCGTGCCAAGGCCGGCCCATACCCCCCCGTGAACGACGGCGGTGAAAGCAGCCAGTTCCGAGCCAGCGAGAAGTACGATCGCGCGGAGAACGCGCGCGTACCGGCGATCCATTATGTCTACACGCCCCAGCAGAGGAACACCTCCTGATGCCCCTATGGGCTCGCTTCCCCCTCCGCTTTACGCGCCTGGACCGGCGCGAACCTCGAAGCGCCTCCGACCACCCGTTGAGGGTTTGTTCCACAAAGAAGCGGTGAGCGTGAACTCCAACCTGCATGTAGCAGGGAGGCTTATCGCCAGGTTGCACCACGCGGTATCGGTCGACCCATATCACTCTGTCGCGTTGCGTTTGACGAAAGGCGCGTGGCCCGACATGTCGTAAGTGGGAGAGATGCCTTACGTGCCTTCCAGAAAGAACAAGATGCCCTTCTGGTGGAGGTGTGTTGTGCCGCGGGCGATGATTGCAGTCGCATTACTGCTGTCACTACCTATGGCAGGGGGATGTGAGATGACACGGGATTCCGACTACCGCTGTGCTGTCGCGGGACCCATGGATAAGGTCCCTCGGGAGGGGCCGTATTCCGGCCGGCCGGGGACAACGATGAGGATCGAGATGGCGCGCGGCGAGTACGAGGGCGTCCAGATCGTGGTCGAGGCCGCGGATCGGGAACTGCGCGGCCTTCGCGCCGAGGTCTCCGACCTGCGCGCGCCGGAGGGGACGATCCCGGCATCGTGCGTGACCGTGCGCCAGGCGGGCTATGTGCGCACGGTGGAGTGCAGGCACTACCCCCAAGGGCGCATCGGCTGGTGGCCAGACCCTCTGCTCGAGTTGCCCGAGGTGGACGTGCCCAAAGGCAAGGTGCAGCCGCTGTGGGTGACGGTCTATGCTCCGAGAGATGCCTCGCCCGGCGAGTACCGCGGCGCCATCACCCTTCACGCGCAGAACGCTCCCACGAGAACCATCGAAGTGGTGGTGGAGGTGTGGGACATCACCATTCCGGAGCGCCCGACGTTCCGCGCCATGGCGCTGGACGGACTGCAGACCGAAGCATGCTACGACCTTCTCCTCGACCACCGGATGAGCCCCGCCTATGCCCTGCGGGCGTGGACGGGAACCGCACCCCACCGGCCGGTGAAGAGGCGCGCGGACGGCGCGTGGGACTTCTCCGAGGTCGACCGTATTGCCGAGTACTGCATTCCCCGCGGCATGAACGCGTACATCATCGCCCAGTTCCCGAAGCCCGGCCGCGGCGGCTTCAAGGAATACCCGCCGGACTTCGCGGAGAACTTCGGCGAATTCCTAAAGGCCTACACCGAGCACTTGCGGGAGAGAGGGTGGCTGGAATTGGGGATCGTCTACAACATCGACGAGGCCGGCCCCAAGCACTGGGAGAGGTGCAAGGAGAACTACCGTCTCTCCAAGGCGATCGCGCCCGAGGTGCCGGTGCTCCAGTGCCTGAACGAGCCCAAGGGGGTGGCCGCGCTGGCCGGCTTCGCCGACATCTGGGACGCGTACATCACCCAATACCGCGAGGCGGGCATCCCCGCCCGGCTGGAGGCCGGGGATGATGCGATTTTTGCCATCTGCTGCTATCCCTCCACGCACCCCAATCTGTTCACCGACTACCCGGCCATCGACGCGCGGATGGTGGGCTGGCTGAGCTGGAAGGCGGGGGTCTCCGGGTTCGAGTACTGGTCGGCCGCTCACTGGGGAGACAACCCGAAACGACTTCCCCGCGGATACCTGGATCAGATAGAGAGCGATTGGCAGACCGCCACGTTCAACTGCTACAACGGCGACGGCTATCTCACCTACCCCGGCCCGGGCGGACGTCCACTGTCCTCCATCCGCCTGGAGAATCTCCGCGATGGCTTCGAGGACTGGGAGATGCTCGCTCTGCTCAAGCAGAAGGGTGGTCGACGGGCCGAGGAACTGCTGAAGTTGGACGGGTTGTGCGAGGATGACATGAGTTTCACCTCCGACCCGGCCGCGCTGATGGCGGCGCGGCGAGCGGTGGCGCAGGCGCTGACCGCCTCCGCCGACAAGTCGCCATGAGGCGCGCCCCCCGCCTCCGCTCACTCAGTCCACGTATCCCAGCGCGCGCAGCTTGCGCCGCGTCTCCGCCGGGATAGTGGCGCCGGGGCCGGCCGGGGCCAGCGTCGGCTGGTACTCCGGGTCCACGAAGTCGAGCGGCGGGTACTTCTGCCGCTGTGCGAAGGCGACGAACACCTTGGCCAATTCGGCCGCGCGGTCCGGCTGCGTCTCGGCCACATTCGTGGTTTGGAGCGAATCGGTCGTCAAGTCGTAGAGCGCCCGCGCCTGGGCGCGGTGGTAGAGAAACAGCGCAGAGCGCTGATCTCTCACCACGTAGGCCGGATAGTCCCCACCTGTGCGGCAGATGATGTACTTGTTGATCTCCTCCGCCTCTCCCGTGAGCAGCGGCACCAGTGACTTCCCCTGCACGCTGTCCTCCGGCCATGGCACGCCGAAGAGGTCCAGGATTGTGGGGGCCACGTCAATGGTCTGAGTGAGCGCGCCGACCCGCCCCACCGGCCCCCCGTTGCCCGGGAACTTGACGATCAGCGGAATATGGATCGCCTCGTCGAAGGGACAGGTGGCATGCCACTCGTACTGGTGTTCCCGCAGCGCCTCCCCGTGGTCAGAGGTGATGATGAGCAGCGTGTTGTCGTAGACGCCCTGCTCCTTCAGGAACTTCACCAGTGCCCCCACGGCCCAGTCTCCCCAGCGCAGGTTGGCGTCGTAGAGGTTGATCCACTTCTTGCGGGAGCGCGGCGCTCGCTCTGCCTCGCTCTTGTGAAGCGCAGGCTTGAATGGGGCTTTCGCCTGCCACATCTCCGGCGGATCCTGGCGGGCTAACAGGGCTTTCATTTCGTCTGGCGCGTCATAGGGATAGTGAGGGGGCAGGAAGTGAGCATAGGCGAAGAACGGCGTGTCCGACCCGCCCTTCAGTTTGGCCTCGATCTCCTTCACCAACTGCTCGGGCCGCCGCCAGTTGGGATCGCGGGCCCTCCCCCGCGGCGTCACCTGCACGTCGAAGTCGGCCCCCAATCCCAGCGCCGGCGCGGCGGCCGGGTTGGAGGTGAAGATCAGTGTATGATAGCCCGCGGTCTTGAGGCCGCTCTCCAGGGTGAATGTGCTTGGATTGAGCATCTGCAACGTGTCGGTGCCCGGCCTCTGCACCCCCGTCCCGTGGGTATCCGGGTACTGGGAGGTGAACAGCGACGCGGTGGAGGGAGATGTCTGCGGGTATTGGCAGAAGTGATTCTCGAAGATCAGCGCCTCCTCGGCCAGGGCGTCTATGTTCGGTGTCGTCTCCCGCGGGTATCCGTAAGCTCCCACGTGGTCCGCGCGCATCGCATCCAGCACACAGATGACCACGTTCGCCCCCCTCATCATCTCACGCAGACTCTCGACACTGGGGGTGGGGCTGGAAAGGGAAACCGGCGCCTCGGGGATGCGCGCCGGCCGCAGGGGCGCCGTGGAACGCAGCCCTAGATACCAGTAAGCGACCGCGGCGAGCACCACGACTATCAGAGCCAGCAACACTGCCGTGCAAATCGTCTTCTTCATCATCTCCACCTCGGATCGAGTCTACAGAACAGAAGGACGACGCGTCAACCCGCGCCGTCGGGAACTGAGGGGGAACGACCGCGTCTTGCTCACTCTGCGGAGGCGACCTGTCCCATCTCGCGCAGGTACTCGTCCGCGTAGGCGAGCCCCTGGGTAACGTGGTAGGCCGCCTTCCACGCGGAGCCCTTCGCGGTGTTCCTGGGGGTTCCGTCCTCCTCGGTCGAGTGATACCACTCCCCGTGCTCGGGATCGTGAAGGCGCTCCAGGCAGAAGCGGGCCACCTGTTGGAAAGCCTCCAGGTACTGCGGCTCCTCGAAGACCTGATAGCCCAGCAGGAAGGCGGGAAGCGCCTCGCACTGCACCCACCAGATCTTCTGCCGCACGCTGGCCTCCCCGCCTAGGGGACCGTGCGAGTACACGCCTCCATGCGTGCCGTCCAGCCCGAACTGGACCACGTAGTCGAGAAATCCTCTGGCGACCTGCTGGTAGACCGGTGTGCCCTCCAAGCGGTGGACCCGCAACAACAGCCAGGCGGCCTCCAGGTTGTGCCCGTAGTTGACCAGCCCCTTGTTCCGCTCCTCGTCTGGGGTCCAATCAGGCTGGAAATACTCAATGCCGCAGCCGTGTTCCTCGTTCACCATCCGGCCCGCGATGAGGTCGGCGATCTTGCAGGCATGGGAGAGATAGCGGTCCTCTCCCACCGCCTCGTTGAGCGCGAGCAGCGCCTCCAGCGTGTGCAGGTGTGTGCCCATGGTGTGGGACCGGTCCGTCGGGGTCCAGGCGCGGTTGCACGTCTCGAAGACCCCCTCGTGCTCGCGGTCCCACAGGTACTCCCCGGCGAGGGCCCAGGTGTGATTGGCCGCGGCCAGCGCGTGGTTGTCCCCGGCATGGCGCGCGTACTCGGCCAGCGCGTAGATGACGAAGGCGTGTCCGTACATCCGCTTCTGAGTTTCGCTGGGCAGGCCCTCCCGGGTCACCGCCCAGAACCAGCCGTCGTACTGGATGTCCCGGAAGCGCCGCAGCAGGAACTCGACCCCCTGGCGGGCCGCGCTCCGCCACTCGGCGGGACCGCCCATCTCGGCGCCGGTGATGAGGCTGTAGATCATGCGCGTCTGCATCACCAGATACTTGTGGGTCGGGTCCGTGATGGCGCCCGCGCGGTCCAGGTGGGTGATGAACCCGCCATGCTCTCGGTCCACGGCATGACGCGCCCAGAAGGGCAGCACCTGGCTGAGAAGGTGCTGGCGCAGGTCCGGAAAGTCTGCCGAAACTCCCATCGGCCCTCTCTCCTGTGTCTCTTTCGCTTCAACACCGCTCCCCTACTTCCTGCGCCAAGAAGGTACTGCCGTGGTGCGAGGGAATAGGTATGCCCGAAATCTGACAATTTCCAAGGAGTATCGGATGGCAAAGAAGCTCGGTATCGCAGTCGTGGGGCTGGACCACTGGTACACCGCCTTCCCCACCGCGGAGGCGGCCGCCACCATGCGGGGGACGCGCCTGGTGGCGGTGGCGGACAGGGAACTCTCACGGGCCGAAGAGGTGGCCGATCGCCATCAGCCCGATTACGTTACCACCGATTTCCGGCGGGTGATCTCAGACCCCAACGTGGACCTGATCTGCTCTCTGCTCAACACCCGGGACAAGCGATGAATCTGCGCCAGTTGGACTCCCTCATTGCGCTGGCGGAGAAGCACAAGCGCGTCCTCTGGTGCTTCGACCAGTTGGGGCGGCAGAGCGTCCATCCCCAGGTGAAGGCGGCGATCGGCCGGAAGTTGATCGGCAAGCCGCTGAGTTTCCACCACCTCGCCTGGGCCGGCCTGCCGAAGCCCTGGCGGGACAGCGTCGGGGCAAGTTGGTGGATAGACGCGAAACAGGTGCCGTGGGGCGCATGGGCCGACCACGCCATCTACAGCATCGACATGCTCCGCGCGCTGCTCAAGTCCGAGGTGGTGGAGGTGCACGGCGAGATCGCCAACCGCGTCTACCGGAACCTCTCGGTGGAG